>CALMWM010000478.1 GCA_937873435.1 uncultured Gallionellaceae bacterium | reverse complement strand
CATCCTGGGGTATCTCGGGGTTTGATTACTCCCACGCTTAGAGAAAGGCCGTCCAATGAATGTATCTATCCAGTCACTTGGCATTGATCGACTAGGCATAGATGAACGGTTGGAACTCGTCGAGGAAATTCTGGCGAGCCTTGCCGACGATGCACAGGCATACACTCCAACGGTCGCGCAAAAATCCGAACTGGACCAGCGTCTCGCCTCTTATGAGCAGAATCCCGGCGACATCGTTCCTCTGCACGAAGTGATGGCATCGGTGGCTAACCGGCTCAAACTATGAGCCGTATCGTTGTTTTTCTTCGTCAAGCGAGCAGCGAATTCGAAGAAGCAATAGCGTGGTATGAGCAGCAACATGCCGGTCTCGGTATGCGTTTTGCAGGTGAGGTGGTTACTGCGGCACAACATGCCGCCGAGCTGCCGGAAATTCATGCCATTTTTCATAAAGACCTTCGCTTTGCGCGGGTAAAACGTTTTCCTTACTCGGTGATTTTCCGGGAGGAACCCTCGCGGATCGTCGTGGTTGCCGTATTTCACACCAGTCGCGATCCGGGAAACTGGCAACGACGGACGTAATCCAAACTTAAGTGAACAACATGAACAAACTAAAAAACGATACCTTCCTGCGCGCCTTGCTGCGCCAGCCGACCGAATACACTCCGGTATGGATGATGCGCCAAGCCGGGCGCTACCTGCCGGAATACAACCAGACCCGCGAACGGGCCGGCGATTTCCTCAGCCTGTGCAAGAACCCCGATCTCGCCACCGAAGTCACGCTGCAACCGCTGGCGCGCTTCCCGCTCGACGCGGCGATCCTGTTCTCCGACATCCTGACGATTCCCGATGCGATGGGGCTGGGCCTGTATTTCGCCCAGGGCGAAGGCCCCAAGTTCGAGCGCCCGTTGCGCAACGAATGGGAAATCCGCGGCCTGACCGTCCCGGATCCCGATACCCACTTGCGCTACGTGATCGACGCGGTGACGCAGATCCGCAAGGCGCTTAACAACGAAGTGCCGCTGATCGGTTTTTCCGGCAGCCCGTTCACGCTCGCCTGCTACATGGTGGAAGGCGGAAGCAGCTCGGATTTCACGCTGGTGAAAACCATGCTGTACAGTCGTCCCGACTTGCTGCACCACATCCTCGACGTCAACGCCCAAGCCGTGACGGCCTACCTCAATGCGCAAATCCAGGCCGGCGCCCAAGCCGTGATGATATTCGACAGCTGGGGCGGCGCCTTGTCCCATGCGGCTTACCATGAATTCTCGCTGCCCTACATGAAGCGGATTATCGACGGCCTGATCCGCGACCATGACGGCGCCAAGGTGCCGTGCATCGTCTTCACCAAGGGCGGCGGCCTGTGGCTGGAAAGCATCGCCGCCAGCGGCTGCGACGCCATCGGGCTGGACTGGACCGTGGACATCGGCGAAGCGCGCAAGCGCGTCGGCGACAAGGTAGCGCTGCAAGGCAACCTCGACCCCACCGTGCTGTTCTCCAACCCGGAAGCAATCCGTGCCGAAACCGGCAAAATTCTCGCCAGCTACGGCAAGGGTTCCGGCCACGTATTCAACCTTGGCCACGGCATTTCCCAGTTCACCGACCCGAACAACGCTGCCGCGCTGATCGAGGCGGTGCATGAGCTAAGCAAGCAATACCACTGATGATCCTGCGTGTTGCGCTGGATGTTCCGCTAAACACGCTGTTCGATTATTCCTGGCAGGGCAGCGCGGTGGCTATCGGCACCCGCGTCCTGGTGCCGTTCGGGCCGCGCCGGGCGGTGGGGGTGGTGGCCGAGGTCACCGACCAATCCGCCTTGGCGGCGGACCGCATCAAAGCGGTTTCGCGCGTATTCACCGAAGTGCCGCCGTTGCCGGAGGAAATATTTCGGCTGCTGCGCTTCTGCAGCGACTATTATCACCACCCGCTCGGCGAAACCCTCTTCAACGCGCTGCCGACCGCGATGCGCCAGACCAAGCCGCTGACGCTGCCCAAGGCCGAATTTTTCCGTCTAAGTGCAACTGGCCGACTGGCCGATCCTGCGACGCTGCCGGCGCGCGCCTTGGTCAAGCGGCGCTTGCTGCTACGCCTGCGCGAAGTCGATTCGTTACGCCGCGAGGAAATCGCCGCGTTGTCGCCGAGCGCACCGGCGGCGCTGAAAGCTTTCATCGAATTGGGATGGGTAGAAGAATGTTCTGTCCATGGGGAGCCCCCTCCCCAACCCTCCCCCGCAAGCGAGGGAGGGAGCAACGGCCCTTCCCCCCGCCTGCGGGGGGAAGTTGGAAGGGGGGGGCAGATGCATGACAGAACAATCCCACCGCTGACGCCCGCTCAGGAACAAGCGGTCTACACCATCAACGGCGCACTTGACGAATTTCGCGTCTGGCTGCTGCACGGCGTCACCGGCAGCGGCAAGACCGAAGTCTATCTGCGCACGGTGGAAGCGGTGTTGCAACGCGGCGGGCAGGTGCTGGTACTGGTGCCGGAGATCAACCTGACGCCGCAGCTAGAACAGCGTTTCCGGGCGCGTTTCCCGGCCAGCCCGCCGCTCAGCCTGCACAGCAACCTGAGCGGCGGGGAACGCCTGAAAAATTATCTGGCAGCACAGTCCGGCCAGGCGCAGATCGTGCTCGGCACCCGGCTGGCGGTGTTCACGCCGTTGCCGCACCTCGGGCTGATCATCGTCGACGAGGAACACGATGCCTCTTTCAAGCAGCAGGAAGGATTGCGTTACTCGGCGCGCGACGTGGCGGTGATCCGCGCCAAGCAGGCCAATGTGCCGGTGGTGCTGGGTTCCGCCACGCCCGCGCTGGAAACCTGGCACAACGCGCAGGCCGGGCGCTACACCCTACTCAGCTTGCCGGAACGTGCGGTGAGCGGCGCGGCGCCGCCGGAAATTCACTTTATCGACACCGGCCGCCTCAAGCTTGAAGATGGCCTGTCAGACCCGCTGCTGGCGGCATTGCGCGAACGCATCGCGCGCGGCGAGCAAAGCCTGGTGTTCATCAACCGGCGCGGCTATGCCCCGGTGCTGATGTGCGGGCAATGCGGCTGGATTTCCGCGTGCCAGCGCTGCTCCGGGCGGTTGGTGGCGCATCTGCGCGAACGGCGCCTGCGCTGCCATCATTGCGGCCACGACAGCCGCATTCCTAGCGCTTGTCCGAGTTGCGGCAATCTCGATCTGACTTTGCTCGGGCAAGGCACCCAGCGCGTCGAGGAGACCCTCGAACGCCTGCTGCCGGATGCCCGCATCCTGCGCGTGGACCGCGACAGCGCACGGCGCAAACATGCGTTGCCGGCCATGCTCAAGCAGATCCACGACGGCGAAGTCGATGTGGTGGTCGGCACCCAGTTGCTGGCCAAGGGTCACGATTTCAAAAAGCTGACCCTGGTCGGCGTGGACAACGCCGACGGCGCACTTTATAGCGCCGATTTCCGCGCCGCAGAACGCCTGTTCGCCCAGTTGATGCAGGTCGCGGGACGTGCCGGACGGGCAGAATTGCCGGGTGAGGTGCTGATCCAGACCCAGTTCCCCGGCCACCCGCTGTTCATGGCGTTGCAACGCCACGATTTTCCCGGTTTCGCCGAATCGCAACTGGCCGAGCGGCGCCAGGCGGACTTCCCGCCGTATTGCTATCAGGCGCTGCTACGCGCCGAAGCGCCGGCAATGGAAAAAGTGCTGGAATTTCTGCGCGCCGCAGCCGAACAGGTCAGCGAGGCCGACGCGCAGGTCACGGTCTTCGATCCCACGCCGGCGCTGATGGTGCGCGTGGCCGGCAAGGAGCGCGCGCATTTGCTGGTGCAATCCGCCTCGCGCGCCGCCTTGCAGGCCTTTCTGAAAAACTGGCGCGAGCGCCTCGAAGCGCTGGAGTCGCGCAGCGTGCGCTGGACACTGGATGTCGATCCGCTGGAGTTTTAACGCTAAACCAGCTGCGCCGGATGTGCGATATGCTGCCGCAAGATCCGGCGGAAATGCTCGGGATCTTTGGCGTAGGTTAGCTCTCCCACGCGCGGAAAATGGGCATCGTAGAGCCGCGACAGCCAGAAGCGCAGCGCGGCGGCGCGCAACAACAGAGGCCACGCCGCGCTTTCCTCCGTGCTGAGCGGGCGGGTCTGGCGGTAGCCTTGCAGCAGTGCCGACAAGCGCACTGAGTCGAGCGTGGCGTCGGGCTGGACGCACCAGTCGTTGACGGCTATCGCCAGATCGTAGGCCCAAGCCCCGTTGCAGGCGCTGTAAAAATCCACCACCCCGCTCAGACGCCCATCCTGGAACAGCGCATTGTCGCGAAACAGGTCGGCGTGGATGACGCCTTGCGGCAGCCTGTCGTAATCCTGGAGAGACTGGTAACGGATCTCGGCATCCAGCATCGCGCGATCTTCCGCCGGCAGGCGTGGCAACAACTCGGAGGCCGTCGCCTGCCACCACGCCAATCCGCGCGGATTGCTCATGCGTGCCGGATAGCTGCGCGCGGCGAGATGCATGTCGGCAAGCAATTCGCCCAACTGAAAGCAATGTTCCGCTTGCGGTTCGTCCAGCGATGCGCCTTCCAGCCGGCTAGCGAGGCACGCCGGTTTGCCGTTGAGGATGCCGATAAATTGATTGTCGAGGTTGGCGACCGGCCGTGGGCAAGGGATGCCGTGAGCGGCAAGATGCGCCAGCAGATCGATGAGGAACGGCAACTGCTCGCGTTGCAACTTCTCGAACAGTGTCAGGACGTAGCGTCCGTGGCTGGTGGTGACGAAGTAATTGGTGTTTTCGATGCCGCTGGCAATGCCCTGGAAATCCTCCAGGGCGCCCAGCGAATAATGCTTCAACCAGGCGCCCAGCTGTTCCCGGCTTACCGTGGTAAAAACCGACATTTAGAAGGTATGCAGCACCCACTGCGGGACGCGCACGCCGGAATCGAGGCTTTCCTGGCGGCTGAATTTGCCGTCACCGCGGCTGTCGATCAGGTAATAGGCCACGCCGTGCGGCGGGGTGATCTTGAGCATGTAGAGCTTGCCGCTGATGCGGTATTCCTGCACCGTGTCCTCGCCGCGCTTGGTAATGGTGACCTGGGGTTCTAGAGAAGGGTCGAGCTCCATGCCGGGCGGCGGCGGGGGCGGCTCGGGAAGCGGCTGCAGGTCTTTCGGCGGCGTAGCCTGCGCGAAAACCGGCAGGCTCAGGCTGAACAACAGAGCGATAATCAGGCGGCGCATGGCAGATCCTTAATGTTTAGGTGAAAGTCGCGTGTGGCTGCTATGACTCTATTTAAAGATAGCATGTTACTCGCCGATGCGCGCACTGGCTTCGACTATTCGCGCCATCAGCGCTGCATAGTCGCGCGTCACGGGAAACTGGGGAAACTCTCGCACCACGTTGTCCGGCGGGCAGAACAGGATGCCGGCATGGGCTTCGGCGAGCATCGCGGTGTCGTTGTAGGAGTCGCCGGCGGCGATGGTGCGGAAATTGAGCGACTTGAAGGCCTTCACCGATTCGCGTTTCTGGTCGGGCTGGCGCAAATGGTAGTTCACCAACATGCCGCTGGCGTCGGCTTCGAGGCGATGGCAGAACAACGCCGGGTAGCCGAGTTGGCGCATCAGCGGCATCGCGAATTCGTAGAAGGTGTCGGAGAGAATCACCAACTGGAAACGCTCGCGCAGGTCGTCGATGAATTGGCGAGCGCCAGGTAGCGGCTCCAGGCCGCCGATCACTTCCTGAATATCGGGCAGGCCGAGTTTTTTCTCGGCGAGGATGGCCAGCCGGTATTTCATCAGCTTGTCGTAATCCGGTTCGTCGCGGGTGGTGCGGCGCAGTTCGGGAATGCCGGTGCGTTCGGCGAAAGCGATCCAGATTTCGGGAACCAGCACGCCTTCAAGGTCGAGACAAACGATTTGCATGGGATGGAATTCTTTTCAAATTGAACGGGAAATGTGGCTATTTTATCATCCTGCGGAAGACGGCGATTACAAACTCAGCTGAATTTCGCGTTCGGCGGCGGATGGTTCGAAGCCGCGCCCTTCGTAATAGGCAAAAATGGCGTCCACCACCGCTTTCGGATCGTCGATCACCTTGATCAGGCCGAGATCGTCGGGGTTGATCACCTTTTCAGCCACCAGGGTGTTCTTGAACCAGCCCAGCAAATCGCGCCAGAACGGCTCATGCACCAGGATGATGGGGATCTTGCGGGTCTTGCCGGTCTGCACCAGCGTCAACGCTTCCATCAACTCGTCCAGCGTGCCGAAACCGCCCGGCATCACCACATAGGCGGTGGCGAATTTGACGAACATCACCTTGCGCGCGAAAAAATGGCGGAAGGTCTGGCTGATGTTCTGGTAGGGGTTGGTATGCTGCTCGTGCGGCAGCTGGATGTTCAGGCCGACGCTGGGCGAAGGGCCGAAGAAGGCGCCTTTGTTGGCGGCCTCCATGATCCCCGGCCCGCCGCCGGAAATCACCGAGAAGCCGGCTTCCGAGAGGCGGTGGGCGATATCCTCGGTGAGCTTGTAATAGGGGTGGTCGACAGGCGTGCGGGCGCTGCCGAAGATGCTCACCGCCGGACGGATCGCGGAAAGGCGCTCGGTGGACTCGACGAATTCTGCCATAATTTCGAACACCCGCCAGGATTCACGGGCGGAGTAGGCTTGGGCGAGAATATCCTCGTCGATGATGGTAGGCAGCTTATCGGTAGCGCTCATATGCAAACACTCTTGTTGGTTGATGGTTCTTCTTATCTGTACCGTGCTTTTCACGCCTTGCCGGATTTGCGCAACCGCGAAAACGAGCCGACCGGGGCGATATACGGCGTTCTCAACATGCTGAAACGCCTGCGCAAGGATTATAGCGCCGATTATCTGGCCTGTGTGTTCGACGCCAAGGGCAAGACCTTCCGCGACGAGCTGTATCCCGAATACAAGGCGCAGCGCCCGCCGATGCCGGAAGACCTGGTGCGCCAGATCGTCCCGCTGCACGACGCGGTGCGGGCGATGGGCTGGCCGCTGATCATGGAGGAGGGCGTCGAAGCCGACGACGTGATCGGCACGCTGGCGCGCATGGCCGAGCGTGAAGGCATCCGCACGGTGATCTCGACCGGCGACAAGGACATCGCGCAACTGGTCAACCCGCACGTCACGCTGGTCAACACCATGAGCAACGAAATCCTCGACGAGCCGGGGGTGCAGGCGAAATTCGGCGTCCCCGCCGCGCGCATCGTCGATTACCTGACGCTGATCGGCGACAGCGTGGACAACGTGCCGGGCGTCAACAAGGTCGGCCCGAAGACCGCGGTGAAATGGCTGACCCAATACGGCACGCTCGACGAACTGGTCGCCCATGCCCCGGAAGTAGGCGGCGCAGTGGGCGAAAACCTGCGCCAGGCGCTGGACTGGCTGCCGCAGGCGCGGCGACTGCTCACCATCAAGTGCGATGTCGAACTCAAGGAAGCGCTGCCCGACCTCGCACCGCAGCCGCTCGATACGGCCAAACTGGCCGAGCTGTTCGAACATTTCGAATTCAAGACCTGGCTGCGCGAAATACGCGAAAGCACGCAAAAAACCGACACTTTTACGCCTGCCCCGGCGATGCAATCCGGCTTGTTTGCCGAGACGCCGAAGGAATATGAAACCATCCTGACAGCAGCGCACCTGGATGCCTGGCTGGACACCATCGAGCAAGCCGAGCTGGTCAGCATCGACAGCGAAACCACTGGCCTCGATCCGCTGACTTCCCGGCTGGTGGGCATTTCCCTGGCTGTCGCAGCGCACAAAGCAGCCTACCTGCCGCTCCATCACCGCTACGCCGGTGCGCCCGACCAGCTCGACGAAACGACCGTGCTGGCGCGCCTCAAGCCGTATCTGGAAAACCCGGACAAGCGCAAGCTCGGGCAGAACCTCAAATACGACTCGCACATCTTCGCCAATCATGGCATCCGTATCAACGGCATCGAGCACGACACACTGCTGCAATCCTACGTGTTGGAAAGCCACAAGCCGCACGACATGGACAACCTGGCGGAGCGCCATCTCGGCGTCAAAACCGTGACCTATGCCGAAGTCGCCGGCAAGGGCGCCAAGCAGATCGGCTTCGACCAGGTGGACGTCGACATCGCCACCAACTATGCCGCCGAGGACGCCGACATCACCCTGCAATTGCACCAGGCGCTGTATCCGCAGATCGCCCGCGACGAGCGCCTCGAATTCATCTACCGCAACATCGAAATACCGTTGCTCGGCGTGCTGTTCGATGTCGAACGCCACGGCGTGCTGATCGACAGCACGCTGCTGGGGAAGCAGAGCCAGGAACTCGGCGAGAAAATGCTGGAATGCGAACGGCGGGCGTATGCGCTGGCCGAGCAGCCGTTCAACCTCAATTCCCCCAAGCAAATCCAGGAAATATTGTTCGATAGGCTGGGCCTGCCGGTGAAGAAGAAAACCCCGAGCGGCGTGCCTTCCACCGACGAGGAGGTATTGCAGGAGCTGGCGCTGGATTACCCGTTGCCCAAAATATTATTGGAGCATCGCGGCCTCTCCAAGCTCAAATCCACCTACACCGACAAGCTGCCGCGCATGGTCAACCCCGCCACCGGGCGCGTCCACACCAGCTATAACCAGGCGGTGGCGGTCACCGGGCGGCTGGCGAGTTCCGAGCCGAATTTGCAGAACATCCCGGTGCGCACCGCGGAAGGGCGGCGCATCCGCGAAGCCTTCATCGCCCCGCCGGGCTGTTCCATCGTCGCCGCCGACTACTCGCAGATCGAACTGCGCATCATGGCGCATCTGTCGCGCGACGAGAGCCTCTTGAAGGCCTTCGCCGCCGGCCAGGACATCCACCGCGCCACCGCCGCCGAAGTCTTCGGCATCCCGCCGGAAGAGGTGGACAGCGAGCAGCGGCGTTACGCCAAGGTGATCAATTTCGGCCTGATCTACGGCATGTCGGCATTCGGCCTGGCGAGCCAGCTGAATATCGAACGCAGCGCGGCGCAAGCCTACATGGATCGCTACTTCGCCCGCTATCCCGGCGTCGCCGACTACATGAAATGCACCCGCGACCTCGCCAAACGGCAAGGCTATGTCGAAACCGTGTTCGGGCGCCGACTGTGGCTGCCGGAAATCAACGCCGCCAACCCGATGCGCCGCCAAGGCGCCGAGCGCGCCGCGATCAACGCCCCGATGCAAGGCACCGCCGCCGACCTGATCAAGCTCGCGATGATTGCCGTTCACGAAAAACTGCAAAGCATGAAAAGCCGCATCGTGATGCAGGTGCACGATGAACTGGTGCTGGAAGTGCCGGACGAGGAATTGGTGGAAATTAAAATCGAACTGCCGAGGTTGATGTGCAATGTGGCGGAGTTGGCGGTGCCGTTGGCGGTGGATGTTGGGGTGGGGCCGAATTGGGAGCGGGCGCATTGATTGCGCTTGCAGCAGCGAGGAATTAGTCGTTTAATCCACTAAGGTTGGCGCTTTGTAAAGCGTCTTTTATGATGCACACTTAACGTTAGCACCACTACTTGGCAATGTACGAAACGTATCAAGCGCTCACGGTGCCTACGAACTCGCGCCAATCCCTATGGCGTTACTTTTCGTTTGAACGGCTTCGTGATTTGCTTATCACAGGAGAATTGTTCTTCACGCATCTTCCAAAGTTCTCCGATGGCCGAGAAGGCTCCTTAACCGCTAGAACGCGACAGCACCTGTTTAGCTGGTTCGTGAATCATGGCAGCGGGCCAGACAAAGCATGGCGCGAAGTCGAGGAATACGAGAAGTTACACACCCACTTCTATGTGAGCTGTTGGCATATGAACAACGGTGAGTCGTACTTAATGTGGAAGGCATATGCTGACAGCGGCTGTGCCGTCCAAACCACCTTTGAGCGTGTACAGGCATCTTTCGACAATTTCTCTGGGGTCATTTCGGGCGGGGTTGTTGAATATGTCGACTTTGAACGCGACATCACCCCGCTTGGCAACACATTCAATCACGTCATTACAAAAGATCTGCCATATTCGGATGAACGAGAATTCAGGTTAGTATTTTGGCGACCTGATCCACGCAATCAAGATGCCGCATTGGAACAAAACGGGGCAAGGGTCTGTGTTGACCTTCGAATGCTAATCAATCGCATATATCTTAATCCTTTCAGCCCTTCCGTACCTCCTGAGATTTATAAGCTACTCCAAGAGAGAGGAATCGAATGCTCGTCATCCACAATCAACCATACGCCCTAGGTTATGCGTCCGCACAGTACAAGGGCGCAATCCCCGGAGGGCATTGCGCCGTATGGTTTTGTGCGCTACGCGCGAATGTTTGATTGCCGGGGGCAGCCCGGCGGCTGATTACCTTTCTTGCGTTCGCCAAGAAAGGTAATCCAAAGAAGGCGACCCCGTTCCGCCGCCCCCTTCGGGGGTACCCTGCGTTGCTCGCCAAGCCGGGCGGCTGCGGAACTCGCGTTCGCGGCACGGGGTCAGGTCTAGCAAAGTAGCATAATGTCAGTTATATTTCCCCCATCATGTCTCGCCCGATCCGAATAGAATTTCCCGATGCGCTCTACCACGTCACCGCACGTGGGGATAGGCGCGAGGATATTTTCGAGGATGACCAGTACCGGTTGACGTTCCTGATGACGCTGGAGCAAGTCATCAACCAGTTCAACTGGACATGCTACGCATGGTGCCTGATGGGCAACCACTACCACCTGCTGATCCAGACACCCGACGGCAATTTATCCAAAGGGATGCGCCAGCTCAACGGCGTATACACCCAAGCCAGCAATCGGCGGCACCGGCGCATCGGGCATTTGTTCCAAGGGCGTTTCAAAGCCATCTTGGTGGACAGAGACGCCTATCTGCTGGAATTGGCGCGTTATATTGTGCTCAACCCGGTTCGCGCTGGTATGGTGAAAGCACCGATCGACTGGGCGTGGAGCAGCTATCGGGCCAGCATGGGCTTGGAGCCTGCACCCCCTTGGTTAGCGGATGATGGATTGCTGGTGATGTTCGCCAAGCAGCGCAGCCTGGCACAACAACGTTATGAGCAATTCGTGTCGGAAGGCATCAAGGTGGATTCGCCTTGGGCTAATCTCAAAGGGCAGGTATTCTTGGGCGACGAACAGTTTGTAACTCGAATGCAAGCGCATATCCAGACAGGCAAGGTTGATGTGCAAATTCCCCTCGCCCAGCGCCGCCCCAAACCGCCACCACTGGCAGAAATCGCAAGATGTGCGCCAGACAGAAATGCAGCCATCGTTGCTGCACACGCGACAGGAGGTTATTCTTACCAGCAAATCGCAGATTACTTCGGCGTTCATTTCACGACGGCGGGAAGAATTGTTCGGGGAGGCGAGTGATGGGTGCGGAAGAAGAATGC
>CALMWM010000477.1 GCA_937873435.1 uncultured Gallionellaceae bacterium | reverse complement strand
AGGTTGGCTCACGAGTTCCATTATTCCAGCCTGGAAAACTTACCCGTCGATATGACCTATGCTTATGAAATGGAACGCGGTACCGGGATCGACGGGAAGCACGACGGACTGGTCTACAAGAACCTGCTGGCGTCCTATTCGCACTTCCGCAGCCTGCAAGGCTACAATTGGGCGAAGCGTTTCGTCGCACATGTGCGACAGGTAATGGCAGGCAAGACGAATTTGCCGTCCCAAGTTGATTAACTGCTTTATTACTAGGAGAAAACCATGATTACAGTGACGGCGCAAGCCGCAGAACAGATTCGCCAGGCCGCCACACAAAACGATGCCGATGGGATGGCTTTGCGTATCGCCGCCCGCCGCGAGTTCGACGGCTCTATTCAATATGGCATGGGTTTCGACGACACCAAGGAAGACGATACCTGCGTGGATACCGAAGGGGTGAAAGTGTTGGTTTCCGCTGCGCACGAGGAATTGCTGGCGGGTTCAACGCTGGATTACGTCGAAATGCAGCCGGGTGATTTCCGCTTCATCTTCATCAACCCTAACGATACCGGCAGCTCATCCTGCGGCACCTCACAACAAGGTGGCGGTGGCGGCGGAGGTGGTTGCGGCGGTTGCGGCGGCGGTTGCCACTGATCTGCGATTTAAGGGGCGAGAGTATCTTGCCCCTTATTTTTCCAATCCAAAGCGCACCAGCTTCCCGCGCAGACCTACGCGCGACAACCCTAACTCCTTAGCCGCGCGTGTCTTGTTCCAGCGGTGGCGAGTTAGGGTTTCTTTCAGCAGGCGCATTTCCAATGCTTCCATGCGTTCCTTCAGCGGCCCTTCGCCGGTTGACAGCTCTTGTAATTCATCTTCCTGTTCCTGATCCGCTGCACGCAGTACATGCTGCGACAGTAGTTCTGCGCCCAATGTGGGATGGTCGCTCAATGCCAGCATACGTACCACCTCGTTACGCAGTTCGCGAACATTCCCTGGCCAACGGTAAGCCTGCATGGCCGCTAGAGCGTCGTTCTTGAATCCCTGGCAGGGTTTTTCCAGTACTTGCATCGCCTCAGCCAGCAAATGCTGGGCGATGGGGATGATGTCGCTGGGGCGTTGGCGCAACGGCATCATATGCAGTTTGAAGGTGGTCAGGCGATAGTACAAATCCTCGCGGAAGCGTTTATTGCGCACATCGTCTTCGAGGTTGCGGTTGGTGGCGGCGATGACGCGGACGTCAACGCGGAGCGAACGTGAGCTGCCGAGTGGACGGATTTCTCCTTCCTGCAACACCCGCAATAATTTGACCTGGAAAGATGGGGAGGTTTCGCCGACCTCATCGAGAAAGATGGTGCCACCGTCGGCCTGCTCGAAAAGCCCTATACGGTTTTCATAAGCACCGGTAAAGGCGCCGCGTTTGTGCCCGAATAATTCCGATTCAAGCAGGGTATCGGCCAGCGCGCCGCAGTTTTCGATGACAAAAGCCTTGTCGGCCCGGCTGCTGCAATAATGAATGGCGTGCGCCAGCAATTCCTTGCCGGTGCCGGACTCGCCCGTCAGCAGGATGGAAATGTCGTAAGGAGCAATGCGCCTAGCTGTTTCACATATTGTGTTCAGCGGGCTGTCAGCCGCGCGTACCAGGCGCGCGAAGTCGTAAAAGTTACGCAGGGTTTCTCGCTTGGCCTGAACCCGTTGGCGCATTATTGGCGCGGTGGTGCGGATCTCCAGCGCGGCGAGATGGTTCTCCTGTTGCAGGCGATACAATTGCGCCGCTGCGCGGACGTTGAGCAATAGCGATTCCGGGCGCCACGGCTTGGTGATGTACTGATAGATGCCGGCGTCGTTGATCCCGGCAATGATGTCCTCGGTCTCGGCATAGCCGGACAGAATGATGCGCACGCTGTCCGGCCATCGTTCGCGTACCTGTTTGAGAAATGTCACGCCGCTCACTTCGGGCATACGCAGATCGCACAGAATGACATGCACCGCTTCTTGCTCAAGGATGGCGCTGGCATCCTTGGCATCCGAGGCCGTAAAAACTTCGAATTCTTCTTCAAGGGTTCGGCGCAGTGCTTCCTGAGAGCGCACCTCATCGTCGACGATAAGAATAACGGGCAATCCGACCATCGGCTATATACCTCTAATCCTGCGGTGCTGCGCAAGATGACGCGGCGTGCGCGAGAGCGGCAGCTTGTTGACGAAATGATGGCGCGCTACATGATAGCTGGGGTCGAAGCCGTAGAAGTTCAACGTCATGCGCTCCAGTTCCTCGGCACGGTAGACTGCGAGAGGCTTTAGTGCCTCTTCGCGCGTTCGACGTGCCAGTTTGTCAGCGAGCTTGGTCGGGAAATCGATCGCGGCGGCAATTGTCTCCGCACGGGTTTCAACTTCTTTCAGGAAGTTAGCCGGGCTGCTGCCGAAGCTGGCGTCGATAAGGCCGATTTTACATGCTTGGGCGGTTCCCAGCGGCAGGCGGTTGTCGGTGACTTGCCGGGCCAGATCATCGCCCACGCGGCGCGGCAGCAGGTAGGTCCAGTATTCCGAGCCGTACAGGTTGCCCATGGCCTTGTAATGGGGGTTAAGCACTACGCCGGTGCGCGCCAATACCTGATCGGCGGCCAAGGCAAGAAAGACGCCGCCTGCGCCCGCATTGCCGCGCAGGGCGGCGATGGTCAGTTGGCGGTCGGTGTTGAGAATGGCAAGAGCAAGGTCGTTCATGGCATTGATGTTACGCCACGATTCGTCGGCTGGGCTGTCAGCAGCCTCGATGAGGTTTAGATGAATGCCGTTCGACCAGAAATCTTCGCCGCCCAGCAAGACGATCACCCGGGTGTCTCTGCGGGTGGCTTGTTGGTAAGCCGCGCGCAAGCGTTCGCACTGTTCGCTCGCCATCGCGCCGTTGTAAAAATCGAAGGACAGGTAGCCGACCATGTTCCTTTCAGTGTAACGGATGTCCGTCTGAGCTTCGGCAACTTCTGCAAGCCCGTTCAGTTTCCCGTCCAGGACATGTGTCGCTGGTAGTTTGAAGGATGGCTCCTGTGCTGTTTTTCTTTGAAGGTGGCCGATCCAGACCGCGCCGTCCAATGTGGCGCGACAGATGGCGGTATCGCTGCGCGCAATGATTTCGCCGGGCGAGCCATACAGATTTTCGCCGGTACTGGCGTCGAACATATGCAGCGGTTCGCCGAACATGCTGTCGAGCACACCTGGAAAGCCGTCTGCTGCATGAATTTTACGCAATACCGTATGGGTATCGTCCTTGTCCCATTGGATGGAACGGTCATGCTGTCGCACTAGCGGTCGCTGGCGCCCGTGTACTTCAGGTCTGGAGTAGTCGAGCGGCTCTGGCGTAAAGCGACTCGTCGCAAATTTTGCCACAGCATCCAGTATGGCGGTGATAGCCGCTTCCGTCACTTCATTGCGGTAAAGGGTGCTTTTTTTAGCCAGCCGCATCGGAAAGCTTGTGGCAGACCAGATGTCGCCGCAATCCATCTCAGCGCCAGCTTGCAATACGGTGACCCCCCACTCGGGTTGCTTGTCGAGGATCGCCCAATCCAGCGCGGAAGGCCCGCGGTCGCCGATAATGCCGGGGTGTAGCACCAGGCAAACCTGTTTGCGCCAGACCGTCGCGGGAATCGCTCGCTTGAGAAAGGGGGCGACGATCAGGTCGGGACGGTATAGTGCGACGGCTTCTTCTGTGATGGCATCGTGGATGTCGAATTCAACCGAGATTTCGTGGCCGGTTTGCGTCAATTCGATGAACAGACGCTGCGACAAGCTGTTGAAAGAATGGCAAAGAAGCAGGATGCGCATGGGTTACTCTGAAGAACTGATCATAATAATTGCAGGAAAATCTCGTAGTTGCTCAAGGTAGTACCATGTTTTTCATCTTCTCGACTATCCCGCCGCGTTTCAGCCTGAGGGGATATTCCGATTCGTCGAGCTGCACGATTTGCGCGAGATAATCGATGTTGCTGATTATCGACTCCAGGTAATAATTGCGTTCGACACCATACCATTCTCTGAAATGGAGCACGAGCAATGAATATAGGCCCCCAAGTTCTCCGTCGAGTTTTATCTGGGTAGCTTTGTAGAATTGCTGGGTGCCGCCAAGTAGATCTGACGGGTTGCGGAAGTTGCCCAGATGCGCTTCCTTGAACTCAAAATACAAAAACAGCAGTTTTTCCAGGTAGGTGCGGTCAGCCATCTGGCCGACCAAGTCGGCGGTGGCGAGTAATTGGCCGAGCAGGCGGGTTTTCTCGTCGGTGAAGCGAATCTGCGAAGGGGGGGAGGCCGGATCGGTGCAGTTGATCATCAGTTCCAGTCGCTCTCCCCAATCGGCGGGAAAGTGTCGCTCGGCGAGGTATTGAAGCATGAATCGGATGCCACGGCTGACATGGGTCTTGGTGTACTTGGCACCGGTGCCGCTATCGTCGCCGATTAACTGAGCATAGCCAATGTCGTGCATCAACGCGGCTATCAGGGTGCGGATGATTTCAGCGGCGGAAAGTTCTATGCCGGCTACATGAGCGCCATGCAACAGCCGGGTTGCACAAAGGAACACGTCCAATGTGTGGTGCAGATCATGGTAGAGGGTATTGATCGGGCGGTAGCCGGGATAGTCTCCGCGGAACATGCGCACAACGTCGTCAAATACCTGGCTAACATAAAAAAAATCCAGAAGGGGATTGATGTGTTTGATAATGTCGCAGGCCTTGTACCAAACCTCGGTCGGGTCGCTATTGGCGAACAACGTGCGGATTTCTGATGGAGTTGGCGCTGTTTTCATTAGCTATTTCAAAATGGCTTGGAGGCGCTGATGCGGTTGCAGTGGGTGCTTGGCAAAGCAAAGAAAAGCGCTGGTAGTATGCCCTGATTCCACTCCAAGGTTCAATCCCGGCAGCGTTCGCCTTCAAAATGGCCGCTAGGCGGGGCTGGTTGAATAGAAAGTGATATTGACGTAATAATACGGAATCACGGAAAGAACGGCTAATCAAACAAGGCGCGTAATCTGATATATTCAATCCGATGAACAAGATCAAGGTTCTTAAAAAGGAAACGCCACCGATTGCGGTTAGCGACCTGCAGTGCGAGTTGGAGACGCTTGCGGTATTAGTCGATCAATGGACTGGCTGTACCAACGTGCGTAGCGGCAACAAATTGTTCCGCGAGATTACCGCCCGGCTACACCCGAAGTTGATGAAGGCGCTGGTCATGATTGCGCAAAAGCAGACCGGAACCATTTTGAAGTCCAGAACTAAAGTTTCGCTTACCAACCTTGGCCGGGTGCGTATCCACAGTGCGGCCATAAAGCATTTCCTGCAATGGCTGGATGTCCTCGTGGCTGAAGATGGAACGCCATTTCTGCGCCGTGTAGCCGTATCGCCGGATGGTATCGATTTCTTTGCGATAACCTGGGCCGGCTGCGCTTCGATCCGTTGCATCAATACCGACCGCTGGGACGAAGAAAAAAGGGTATGGGAGTGGGATTCCGCCGACTGCGATGCAGCGACAAAATCGTTGCGCGATAGCGTCCTGCCTCATATCCCGCTACGTATGGAAAAAGATGAATCCTTGCTCGTGTCGGATTGGGCCAGGCATCTGGAGTTCTCATCGACGAATACTCTGCTGCAGGCCGTTGATCGTTTTGGCGAGGGCGATCTGCACGAAATCGAAAAGGCAGAAGTTTTGCAATTGCTTAAAAGTGCCAATGCGGATCTGAATCCATTATGGTCGCATTTGCTGCGTGATGGGGAATGGGAAACAAGCGATGATTGAGAAACTGGAGCTGCGTTCTCCCAAACCCCAAAATATTTATATTCGGTTATAATTCATCGTAAACCGAGGAGCGCTGCAACGGATTTCTTCCGTCAGGCTCGGCTTTCCAAAACCGCGCTTACCTGATTATTAACCCGTGCCGGACACGGGATGCCCAGGTGAGCCACTCCCAGCATCCCCCGGCCACACGTTAGGAGTTCGCTGTGGCTGACACCAAAAACTTTACCGACTGCAAAGTCGCCGATATGTCCCTGGCAGTATGGGGCCGCAAGGAAATTCAGATGGCCGAGGTGGAAATGCCCGGCCTGATGGCGGTGCGCGAGGAAAACGCCGCAGCCCAGCCGCTGAAAGGCGCGCGCATCGCCGGTTCGCTGCACATGACCATTCAGACTGCGGTGCTGATCGAAACGTTGACCGCGCTGGGTGCGGAAGTGCGCTGGGCCTCCTGCAACATCTACTCGACTCAGGATCAGGCTGCTGCTGCCATCGCTGCCGACGGCATCCCGGTATTCGCTTACAAGGGCGAAACGCTGGAAGAATACTGGGATTACACCCACCGGATTTTCGAATGGCCGGGCGAACCTGCCAACATGATCCTCGACGACGGCGGTGACGCGACCCTGCTACTGCACTTGGGTACCCGCGCCGAAAGCGATCCCTCGGTAATCGCCAAGCCGACCTGCGAGGAAGAGCGCGTGTTATTCGCGGCGATCAAGAACAAGCTGGCGACTTCTCCCGGTTGGTATTCCTCGCGGATCAAGCACATCAAGGGCGTCACCGAAGAAACCACCACCGGCGTGCATCGCCTCTACCAGATGGCCGAGGAAGGTCGTCTCAAGTTCCCGGCGATCAACGTCAACGACTCGGTCACCAAGTCCAAGTTCGACAACCTCTACGGTTGCCGCGAATCCTTGCTCGACGGCATCAAGCGTGCCACCGACGTGATGATCGCCGGCAAGATCTGCGTGGTGCTCGGTTACGGCGACGTGGGCAAGGGCTGCGCGCAGGCTTTTCGCGGCATGGGGGCCACCGTGATGGTGACCGAGATCGACCCGATCTGCGCGCTGCAAGCGGCGATGGAAGGCTATCGCGTGGTGACCATGGACGACGTGGCCAGCCTTGGCGACATCTTCGTAACCTGCACCGGCAATCTCAGCGTGATCAACCACGACCATATGGCGAAAATGAAGAACGAAGCCATCGTCTGCAACATCGGCCACTTCGATTCCGAAATCGACATCGCTTCGCTGGAAAAATACCAGTGGGACGAGATTAAGCCGCAAGTCGATCACGTGATCTTTCCCGACGGCAAGAAGCTGATCGTGCTGGCCAAGGGGCGCCTGGTGAACCTGGGTTGTGCCACCGGCCATCCGTCCTTCGTGATGTCAGCCTCTTTCAGCAACCAGACCATCGCCCAGATCGAGCTGTTCAACCACCCGGAGAATTACGAGAACAAGGTGTATGTGTTGCCCAAGCACCTGGACGAGAAGGTGGCGCGCTTGCATCTGAAGAAGATCGGCGTCAACCTGACCGAGCTGAGCGATGTGCAGGCCGCCTATATCGGCGTGCCGAAGAACGGGCCGTACAAGCCGAATCATTATCGCTATTAAACTTGAATGGCCGCGGTGCGGAAACGCCGATTTTAGCGCTTCCGCACCTTGCCATCTTCGTGGTGAGAAGTCATGCCAACAAACAAACCCATTCTCAGTTTCGAATTTTTTCCTCCGAAAACCCCAGAGGGGATGGAAAAGCTTCGTGCCACACAACAGCAACTCGCCCAGCTCAATCCGGAATTCTTTTCGGTGACATTTGGTGCAGGTGGCTCGACGCGCGACCGCACGCTGGAGACGGTGCTGGAAATCCAGTCATCGGGCTACAATGCTGCACCCCATCTGTCCTGCATTGGTTCGACCAAGGAAAATATCCGCGCCATACTTGGGGAGTACAAAAATCACGGCATTCGCCATATCGTCGCCTTGCGCGGCGATTTGCCTTCCGGCACCGCCTGTGCCGGCGAGTTTCGTTATGCCAATGAGTTGGTCGAATTCATCCGTGACGAAACCGGAAACTGGTTCAATATCGAGGTGGCGGCTTACCCGGAAATTCATCCCCAGGCCGTTTCGGCCCAGGCGGACTTGCTCAACTTCAAGCGTAAGGTGGAAGCGGGAGCGGATGCGGCGATTACGCAGTATTTTTTCAATGCCGATGCCTATTTCAATTTCGTGGATGATGCCAGGGCGCAGGGCATCACTATTCCCATCGTACCTGGCATTATGCCGATATCCAATTTTACCCAGTTGGCGCGGTTTTCCGAGGCGTGTGGTGCGGAGATACCGCGCTGGCTGCGTCTGAAAATGCAGGGCTACGGCGATGATGTGAACTCAATCCGCAGCTTTGGCCTGGATGTGGTCACCGAGCTTTGTGCAAAACTACTGCGCCATGGTGCGCCAGGCTTGCATTTCTATACGTTGAATCAGGCGGGATTGGTGACTACTATTTGGCAAAGGCTGGGGCTGTAAAATAATTGGCTCCCAACAGGGAGCCAATTATTATTCATGCGGAAATGTCTTGTTTTAACGCGGCACGCGGAACCCGACTTTTGCTTCCGGCCCGGCGAAGACTTTTTGTACCCCGATGCGCGATTTGATATTGATCAGGATGGGCGCTGCGATATTGGCATAAATATCCTGCATGGAAAGAGGATGGCTCTGCGGTAGCGGATTCTTGCTTGAGAGCAACACCAGCACCGCCAAATCTGCCGGATCGTCGAGTTTGAGTTCGGCTAGTTCACTGTCAGACAGTACGAATTCATAATTGAAACCGAAGACGGACGGATCCGCCAATGGCAACGTGGCATCCGGGTCGGCAAGCGATTGCAGGTGGAAAATGATGCCCGCTTGAGGTTTGCCATTGTCGTCTTCCTCATATAGCAGCTTCCAGTCGGTGCTGGTCTCAAAGCCGGGAATGCCGCGTGGGAATTTTAGAACAGTCGAGGGATCGATTTCCAATTGGCCGAATCTGGTGGAGCTGATCATTGTGTACCCCTGTTTGTATAAAATATGGTATTCATTCTAGTTGAATGAACCGTCAAGTCAAACGAAAGATCAGCGGTTTTTGTTTATTTCATCCAGCCCCTGCACGTGGTTTCCAGTCTTGGCTTCGTTACGGAAAAACCAACCGGCATTCATTTCCAGTGCGTATTTTGCCGGCTTCTGTGCGCTATGTTGATCTAGTGACAAAGGGGCCATTTCCTCGATATTGATAATGACGCCATTCTGGTCAATGAACGCAACGTCGAGAGGGATCAGCGTATTCTTCATCCACATGGCATGGTTGTCCGCCTTGGGAAACACGAAGAGCATTCCTTCATCTGCTGCCAAATGCCTGCGATTCATCAATCCTTTTTGGCGCTGGGCGAAAGTGTTGGCAACTGTTGCTGAAATTATATGACTATTTACAACGAGCTTTACCCGCTGGTCGGCGGACGCCACGCAGGCAGAGAAATAGACGAGCGAAAGGAATAACGCAGCCCAAGCGGTAACGCGGTGAATGAGCGATTTCATTTGAATTTCGTAATTCATGACTTTCTTAAAGAAAAAACCGCCCGAAGGCGGTTAATTCTTGTGAGGCTAAATTTATTTTCCGCCGATTACGCCAGCTTCGTTGGCAGCGGTGTTGCCTTTGCCAACTGCCACTGCGGTGGAATTCTTCTGGGAGGCCTGGATCTTGGTGTTGCCCTGGATCTGAGTGCCGCCCTTGATTGCGCCAGCGGTGTTCTTCGCAGTGTTGCCCTCGCCTACGGCGACGGCAGTGCTGTTCTCCTGCTTGGCTTTGATATCGGTGTTGCCTTGAATTTGTACGCCCTGTGCGTTAGTGGAGCGTTGCGACGACTGTGCAAAAGCCGCGCCGGATGCAACAACCGAAATCAGTGCTACAAGTGCTAATTTACGCATACATATCTCCTTAAATGGACTTGAACAAAAAACTTACTTTGACAATTACTTGCCACCGATTACGCCAGCTTCGTTGGTAGCGGTATTGCCTTTGCCAACAGCGACTGCGGTGGAGTTCTTTTGGGAGGCCTTGATCTTGGTGTTGCCCTGGATCTGGGTGCCGCCCTTGATCGCGCCAGCGGTGTTCTTGGCAGTATTGCCTTCGCCTACGGCGACGGCAGTGCTGTTCTCCTGCTTGGCTGCGATGTCGGTGTTACCTTGAATTTGCACACCTTGGCTGCTCGGTGAACTCATCTTGCCCTTGGGGCCGGCTTGGGATGCTTGGCCGAAAGCAGCGCCAGATGCAAAAGCGGAAAGCAAAGCAACGAGTACATATTTACGCATAACAGTCTCCTCTTGAAGTTAACGCACAAAAAATCTTGATGAACGATTAGTTGCCGCCAATTACGCCGGCTTGGTTCGTTGCAGCATTGTTCTTGCCCACGGCCACAGCCGCAGAATTTTTCTGCGAGGCCTGGATCTTGGTGTTGCCTTGTATCTGAGTGCCACCCTTGATCGCGCCGGCGCTATTCTTGGCGGTATTGCCTTCACCCACGGCTACCGCAGCACTATTCTCCTGCTTGGCCTTGAGGTCGGTATTTCCCTGAATTTGCACGCCTTGTGGGTTGCTGGAGCGCTGGACCGATTGCGCAAACACGGGGGTAGCAATCACTGCGGAAGCGATACACAAAGCGATAAGACGCATATTGGGTCTCCTAAAATATATAAATGAAAAAAATCATTGTTAGCTGACGACTTTAAAAACCACACGCCGATTTTTTGGGTCGTACGGGTCGAGGTTCTTCACGGGCTCGCTAGAACCCTTGCCAATGGGCACAAGGCGATTGCGATCAATCCCGGATTTTTCCACGATAAATTTAACCACTGAACCTGCGCGCTTATGGGAAAGCTCCATATTGCGATCGGCATTGCCAGTAGCATCGGTGTGGCCTTCAACCAAGACGCAACGTTCGGGGTTAAGTGACAGAATTTTGGCGATTTCGCGTAATGTCGGTTCGGAGGCCGGCGCCACTTCGGCGCTTCCCAGTTTGAACTGAATAACGAAATCTACCGTGATCGCCTTTACGTCTGCCTGCAATGAACTGCAATCTCCCCCTGCTGGGGCTACAGGAGCCGGAGCCGCTGCTTGCGGATCATTGTCGAAGACGATGGCTCGTGTCTTGTAATGTTTTTTTGCGCCTTCTGCCGGGGCGGTCATGGCACGCTCCAGCTCTTTCAGTTTGGCCGTGTCATCGGATGCAGACACAGTCTGCGAACCAAAGCCGACGAAAAACAGCCCGGCCAACACCGAAGACACCATTGCACGAGAACTCTTGTTCATGATATGCCTCATTATTTACAGACGTTAATGACTTCCTTGGTGGTAACCACGATCTCCTTCGGCGCCTTCTGGCCTGGCTGAACGGTGCCGACATTCACGGTGCAATCGCCGCTTTTTCTGCTGCCAAAATTGACCACTCGTTTTTGATTTACAGGGTTGTTGTAGCCATCAGTAGCTTTCGGGTCCCGATCACTCGCAGTCCATTTTTTTGCCATTGCATTGTTGATCTTGGAACTGCCCGATGCGCCAACACCTTCATATGCAATGGCAGAACCTGCAAAAAAAGCCGCAGACAGGCAAGCAATCACCCGAAAAGTAAGTTTATTTACATTCATTGCTGACAATTCCTCCTATATTTGTGCACGCTTTCTTGTTACGTCCACCAACAACGGTTGTAACATTAGCGGCGTTGACTGTGATCTTGGTGTCGCCCTTTTTGTCGCCTTGTATTACCCCGATACGGTTGCGCGCTACATTGTTTTCACCCGTCGCAATGGCCGTGGTGTTCTGGGTTGAAACATTGATTTCGTTGTTGCCCTGAATCCGGGTTCTCTGACTCACTTGCGCTACAGCGCTTCCCGTAGCCAGAAAAAACACAATCCCTATTACGCTATAGCGAACCATCTTAACCTCCTCTAGTTAACGCAAGGGCAGCTTGGTTGGTGGCCTACCCTTGCGGAACAAATCGCGCATGGCTTCCAGTTCTTCGTCCTTGATGCCGAGTTTTCTTGCGCTAAACGATGCCGGGTCGGGCGTAAACATCAAGTAGGCCTGCATCTCGTTAATCAACAACTCTTCCTGATTTATCGAATAGTTGTACATGGAAAGAAACTTCTTGAATATGTCGCGTTGAGCGTCGTTGAGTGTTTCAGACCAAAAGTGCTGGCAGTATTTTGTGTAATATGGGTTGGCATAATATTCACCGTGAGAAATTTCATGGGTGAAAATGGCGCGCCTTGCCAGCTCGCTTACGCGTGGTTCGTTCTCGCGTTTTTCCTGGGTTTGCGGGATGGAGAGAATAACCACATCCGGCTTGATCGCCTGATAAATGCCCCGCCATACCCTCATCAATCCCTGGTCGATGGCGAAATCGCGAAGGGCCGTCTCTTCGGCAAAGAGCTCAAGTTTGTCCCGCTCGGCAAGGTTGAAAAACAAAACCAGCTCGCTCACCAGCACATCGTGACCGAAAGCGAAATCAGCTTGGGTGCGGCGTACGGATTCCATGTATTTAAGGATTTCATCAATGGAAAGAACGCGCTTATACGGTTCGTTGAATTGCTCGGTAAGCTGGGTTATGCGATTAAAAGTGCGCCCTTGGTAAGTGAGGCTTGGAAAATCAAAAACGTAAATATTGGGATTGTCTGCATAATTCCATACCACCAACCCGCTGTTGTGCGAGTTGAGTATGGTCTGGAAATCGCCGGTGAGCACATCCATGCTCCATGCAGTCCAAGAGAACGCCGCCATAAAAGCGAAGCCGCACGCAACTGCCATGTGTCGGCCTGCTCCAAAAATCCGCTGCATCATTGTTTTATTCTCCCTCAATCCCAGATCATTTTTAATGATAGACCAGCGGCCAAGTGTTTGCTTGTGCTAAGCCGGTTTTGAGCGCCGCAAATCCATGCCAGATTTTCATATTATTTTTCTTCAACACTGACATTGCCGTCTTTACCCCACGTTATACGGTAGGTCTTGCCGGATTTTTTCGAGGTATAAAGTGTTTTCCCCTTGGGTACTTTTTTCCCGTCAATGAAAACTTCGCCATTGATTACGGCGACCCCTTCCATTTCGACGTCGGGCGCCACGCTGTTGGAACTTGTGCCGACATCGTTGTTGCCTTTCTGGATGCGTACGCCATAACCGGAAACATCCACTGAGACTTGAGCGTAAGCCCCGCCGCAAAGGATGGAAAAAAAAACCAGCAAAGCGATATTTTTCATAATCTTTACCCTTTTGTTCTTAACGTAGCCACGGGCAATCTGGTTGACGCTTATGGGCTATTTGCAGCGTACTTTTACCTGTTTCCCGTTCTGGAAAATGCTGATTATGCTGCCAGGTTGGGTGTCGTCGCCGATACGTCCGGCAACACTGTCGACATCCCGGCAATTCACCACCAACAAGCCATCAGCGCCAACCATTCCCACCGGGGTTTCACCTTTCATGTAACTACGTGCCTTGGCACGGTTGTCTTCTACCCGCTCGCGGGGAGTTTCCGGTTTGCTGGGGTCTCTCCCGGGCAGAATCAAAACCTGGGGTTGTCCATGTGCCTCGGAGCCACTTTGGTATTCTCGCGCTTTCGCCCTATTCTCCGGCAGGCTTTCACCGCCGCGCGGGGCAAGAAGGCCTTCCTCTTCGTTCGGCACGACTATCACCGTAGCGCTGGCAGGGAGCTTTCCATCTGCCTGATAAGCGCGAGCCTTGTCCCGGTCGCTCTGCGAAGCCGTGCCAGTGCTCTTTGCGCTGGCAGCTGGTAAGCCATCGATTGGTCCTGCACCGGTTTGGGACTCCCCTTTCATGTAACTGCGTGCCTTGGAGCGGTTGTCTTCCACTCGTTCGCGGGGAGTTTCCGGTTTGCTGGGGTCGCGCCCGGGCAGGATCAATATCTGGGGTTGCCCATGGGGTTGCGTTTCGGAGCCGCTCCGGTATTCCCTCGCCTTCGCGCGATTGGCCGGCAAGCTTTCGCTGCCGCGCGGAGAAAGGAGGCCTTCCGCATCTTCCGGTGCAATGATGACCGTCGTGTTGGCCGTAGGTGTTCCATCCGACCGAACCGCGCGTGCTTTTTTACGATTATCCGCCGCAGACGCTGCGCTGCTTCTTCCACTGTCGCGTGCTGGCGAGACGATGATTTCGCCTGCCAGCTTATAGTCCTTCGGCCAAGGCGCCTCTTCTGTCGCCAAGACGCTTCCTGCGCTCAACGCCAGCAAAATAACGGACAAATATCTATTTATCTGCGCCATGTTCCTTCCAACCCTACCACCACCGGAGGCCAGTGGCGCAGTTGCGCCACTGGAAGTGTTTATTGCACGGTTATTTCTACAATGCTGGTTGTTGCGGTCGGATTGACCTGCTTGAATTGCGCAATAACCTCATCCAGCGAGCGAACTGGCAGAGGCGCCAGATCCCTGGTGCCTTTAAGCACGCCAGGCACGACTACCTCGCGATCATCGCCGATACAGGCGACCCGCTCCCGTCCGCGCCGATCGAACTTGATCTTGAAACCGCCGCCCACCAAGGGCATTACGCCACCGGCATTCAACATCGCACTGGCATTAAACTGATTGGGGAATATGCGGGCGGTATTTCTGGCAACATCTTCGTAGTAGCAAAATGCCATGCCTGGGGCGCTGAGCGACAAAGTAACGTTTAGAAATTCGCCGACCTTGTAGGTGGGCCGGGTGCCGCGGTCGCTTGCCAACCGAACCTGAAAGTTAGAAGCGGCCTGAGGTACGGCGGCAGTCTGAGATGGTGTGGGTGGCGGTGCTGCTGCTGGCGCCATGCTGGGCGTTGAGGTCAATCTTTGCGGGGTCTTCGGCAAGGCCGCAAGCTGGTTCTGGGTGTCATCGAACAAGCTGTAGTACAAATCGAAATTCAACCGGCCATCGGCTATCAACCCCACGTCTTTCTGGTATTCAGCAATAGCCGTTTTCAGTTGGTCGGTCATGATGCCGTCCATCGGACCCTTAAAGCGATTCATCGAGCCGCCGAGCTTGCGCTGGACGAACAGGATCCGATCCTTGTTCGACAGGGAATCGAAACCCTCGCGCGCCTGATCTATCATGGTCGGATTGGTGGAGTCGATGTCCAGGCATTTCCAGTAAGGGACACGGGTAAATTTACCCAGGGTTTCGATCAATCCCAGTTCGATGAGGGTGCGCGTGGTCGCGCCCATGCCTTCCGAACGGCTGAGGTCGAGGCTGAAGCTCAAGCCGGCCTTCATTACCTTGCCGCCAGCCTCTCCAGAGCGGCCGCTCTTGGCGATGATCATGGTGTTGGAGGTGCTGGTTTCGGGCAGGATGCGCCGGCTGGATGCGTCGCCGACGCTCATGTCCATGCTGATCAGGTCAAAGGCGTCATCCTTGGAAAATCCCAGATCCAGGAAAGGCAGGGAGAGTCCGAACCCCTTGTTGTTGCGCACCGCATTGTCGTCCATTTG
>CALMWM010000476.1 GCA_937873435.1 uncultured Gallionellaceae bacterium | reverse complement strand
GCTAACTCGCTCCACATCGCGGTGGTCGTGCGTTATCGCCTTACCTCCAAACGTAATTAACATGCCCCCGTCGCCGATGAAACGCGTAAGGCGGATACACTGTAGGGCGGATGAGGCCGCAGGCCGTTATCCGCCGCATGTCACGGGTGAAACCACATACGGCGGATAACGCTACGCTCATCCGCCCTACCTCCCTTCGAAATCAAGCCATCTCCCTGTACCAAAAATAATTCCCACAAGTTGACATTTGTGGACAAAAAATACATCTTTCCGTCTTGACGCACCACTATAGAGAGAATATCTTGATGTCTTGACCACAACATCTTGTGGTTTTGATCGACAAACCACCAGGTTGTTGAAACGCTTGGAAAAAAACTCCAAAGGGGCAAGCATGACATCCACACACACCGAGCCGGGCTCGGCAATTCTCGTTTCCCAACCGCGCGGCGTGATCAAGCGCGACGGTTCGTCGGCCACTTTCGATGCGGAAAAGATCCGCTCGGCGATCGAGCGCGCAGGGCGCGCCAATGGCGAATTCGATGCATCCGAGGCGTTGCTGCTCTCTGCCCAGGTGGTCAAGGTACTCACCCACAAGTTCCGCAACCAGCCGCCGCATATCGAGAATATCCAGGACGTGGTGGAGCAGGTGCTGATTTCCGCCAATCACCTGAAAACTGCCCGCGCCTACATCGTCTACCGCGAACAGCACACCAAGCTACGCCAGGATAGGCGCACGGTGGTGGATGTCGGCAGTTCGATCAACGAATATCTGGAACAGATGGATTGGCGCGTCAATGCCAACGCCAACCAGGGCTATTCGCTGGGCGGGCTGATCCTCAACGTTTCCGGCAAGGTGGTGGCGAATTACTGGCTCAACCATGTGTACCCGCCGGAAGTCGGCGTCGCCCATCGCGAGGGCGACATCCACGTCCACGATCTCGACATGCTGGCCGGCTACTGCGCCGGCTGGTCGTTGCGCACCCTCTTGAACGAAGGCTTGAACGGGGTACCGGGCAAGGTCGAGGCCGGCCCGCCCAAGCATATGTCGAGCGCGGTCGGGCAGATCGTCAATTTCCTCGGCACGCTGCAAAACGAATGGGCGGGCGCGCAGGCGTTTTCGTCGTTCGACACCTACATGGCGCCGTTCATCCGCAAGGACAAGCTGAGCTATGAACAGGTCAAGCAGTACATCCAGGAACTGATCTACAACCTCAACGTGCCGTCGCGCTGGGGTACCCAGACGCCGTTCACCAACCTGACTTTCGACTGGACTTGTCCCGACGATCTGAAGGAACAAATCCCGATTATCGGCGGCAAGGAAATGCCGTTCGCCTACGGCGATCTGGAAGCCGAGATGGGGATGATCAACCGCGCCTACATCGAGGTGATGACCACCGGCGACGCCAAGGGCCGGGTCTTCACCTTCCCCATCCCGACCTACAACATGACCCCGGATTTCCCGTGGGAATCCGAGAATGCGGCGCTGCTGTTCGAGATGACGGCGAAATACGGCCTGCCGTATTTCCAGAATTTCATCAATTCCGACCTCAAGCCCAATATGGTGCGGTCGATGTGTTGCCGTCTGCAACTCGATCTGCGCGAGCTGCTGAAGCGCGGCAACGGCCTGTTCGGCAGCGCCGAGCAAACCGGTTCGGTGGGCGTGGTGACGATCAATTGTGCGCGCCTCGGCTATCTCTACAAGGGTAACGAGGAAGGCCTGCTGGCGCGCCTCGACGAGCTGATGGAAATCGGCAAGAACAGCCTGGAGATCAAGCGCAAGGTGATCCAGCGCCACATGGATGCCGGCCTGTTCCCCTACACCAAGCGCTACCTCGGGACGCTGCGCAACCATTTCTCGACGCTGGGCGTCAACGGTATCAACGAGATGATCCGCAATTTCAGCGGCGGCCAGCACGACATCACCAGCGAGTGGGGCCATCAGTTCGCGGTGCGCCTGCTTGATCACGTGCGCGCCAAGATGCTGGCGTTCCAGGACGAGACTGGCCACATGTACAACCTCGAAGCCACCCCGGCGGAAGGCACCACTTACCGTTTCGCCAAGGAAGACCGCAAGCGCTTCCCCGACATTCTCCAGGCCGGCACGACCGACATGCCGTATTACACCAATTCGTCGCAACTGCCGGTGGGTTATACCGACGACCCGTTCGAGGCGCTGGAAATGCAGGAGGAATTGCAACGCAAGTACACCGGCGGCACCGTGCTGCACCTTTACATGACCGAGCGGATTTCCGACACCAAGGCCTGCATGTTGCTGGTGCGCCGCGCGCTGGAACGCTTCAGCCAGCCCTACATCACCATCACGCCGACCTTCTCGATCTGCCCCAAGCACGGCTACCTGAGCGGCGAACACAAATTCTGCCCGAAATGCGATGAAGACCTGCTGGAAAAGAAACGTAAACAACTGACCAACGCCTGATATTTAAACAAGAGGAGTAAAACTCATGACCGATTTATCGCAACAAACCAATTTGAAACCGCAGGAAATCATGCTGGCCGACGATGAGCGCCAGCAGTGCGAAGTGTGGACGCGCGTGATGGGTTACCACCGTCCGGTGACTTCGTTCAATATCGGCAAGAAGGGCGAGTTCCACGAGCGCAAATATTTCGAGGAATGCCGCGCCCAGCTTGCTGCGTAAGCCGGTTTGAATGAGCTTCTTGTAGGTGGGTTGACACCGCTGACCAGCACCGATTTTCCCGGTTGCCTGGCAGCGGTGATTTTTTGCCAGGGCTGCCCGTGGCAGTGCGGCTATTGCCACAACCCCCATTTGATCGCGCCGCGCACCGAACAGGCAGTAGCGTGGCGCGATGTCGCCGCTTTCCTCAAACGCCGCCAAGGCTTGCTCGATGCGGTGGTATTCAGCGGCGGCGAACCGACGCTACAGGCCGCACTGGAGAACGCCATCCGCGAGGTTCGTGCCCTCGGCTTCCGTATCGGGCTTCACACTGCCTCGCCTTACCCCGAGCGTCTCCAAACGCTGCTGCCTTTGCTCGACTGGGTGGGTTTCGACGTCAAGGCACCTTTCGACCGATACGAAACCACCACCGGCGTACCAGGCAGCGGTGAAAAAGCACGGGCAGGACTAAGCTTGCTGCTGGAAAGCGGCGTAACCTGCGAAGTCCGCACTACAATTCACCCGCTGCTGCATAACTCCGAGGACTTGATACGGCTTGCCGACGAATTGCTGGAAATGGGGGTGGAAAGCTATGCCTTGCAGGAATTCCGTGCACAAGGCTGCGCGGACGCTCAATTGTGCGTACCGTCGCCTCCCCTACTGAATGCCGGACTATCTGCTGAAATCTCATCACGCTTCAAGTACTTTACCTTACGCCAGGCGTAAAAAAACCCCGCCGAGGCGGGGTTGATTTCAAACTCAACCAACTTGCGGATCAGGACGACATTTCGGTCAGGATGTTCTTGATCCAGCCCTTGGCGTAAACCGCTTCCAGTTCCGACAGATCCGGCGATACGCCGCCGGAATTCGGCACCGAGATGGTCTTGCCTTCTGCCACCTTGTACACGGCGGATACCGATACCGCTTCCTTGTCAGTGATGTAGCTGTAGCACACGTTGACGTGGGAAGGATCGATCGGCGCCTTGTCGTTCAACAATTGTACAACGTTGAGTGCGCACACCTTGGCCTGGGAGTTGGCGGCGTAGCCGGACTTGGGCATCGGGCCTGCCATGCAGGAATCGCCAATGACATGCACGCCGGGAGCCAGCTTGGACTCGAAGGTGATCTGGTCGACCGGACACCATTTCTTGTCCTCGCCCACCACGCCCGCGTGGAAAGCGATATGTCCGGCTTTCTGCGGCGGAATGATGTTGATTACGTCGGCCTTCAACGCTTCCACGCCGTTATCGATTTCCTTGCCTTTTGCATCCACTTTCACGATCTTGCTGTTGCTGTGGTAAGCGATCAAACCCTTGCTGGCGTCCTTGGCATCGTAGCCATAGTGCTTGGCCCAGCCCTTCTTGAACAGACCTTCCTTGGAAGCGATTTTTTCGTTCGCGTCCCAAACCACGATCTTCGAGTTGGGTTTGTTGTGCTTCAGGTAATGGGCGATCATGCTGATCCGCTCGTACGGCCCAGGCGGGCAACGGAACGGGGATTGCGGCACGGTCATTGCCACCACGCCGCCGTCCTTCATCGCGCGCAACTGGTCGCGCAACAGCAGGGTCTGCGGGCCGGCTTTCCAGGCATGGGGAATCACTTCCGGTGTGGTCTTCTCGTCATACCCTTCGATTTCATCGAAACGGAAGGAAATGCCGGGGGACAGCACAGCGCGGTCATAGCTGATCGTGCCGGCGCTGGTCACTACCTTCTTGGCGCCTACGTCGATACTGGTCACTTCGGCATGAACCAGCTTGATGCCGTGGTTAGCGGTCAGCTTCTCATAGGAAATGGTGTTTTCCTTGAGGTCGCGCAGACCGGCGATCACCAGGTTGCTGAAAGGACAGGAAACAAAGTCCTTGTTTTGCTCCACCAGCACGACTTCAATGCTGGGGTCGGACATGCGGATGTACTTGGCGGCAATCGTACCGCCGTAGCCCCCGCCGATCACCACAACGCGGCGGCCTTTCTTGGGCATGATTTCGTTGGCGACGGAAATCATCGGCACACCGGCCAGCCCGATCCCGGCGGATGCGCCCAGCAGCTTGATAAAACTTCTGCGATCAATAGACATCTTGTTACCTCCCGTTGCGATTATTTTTGGCTGGCGTAAAAGTCGATGAGTGCGTCGATATCCGCATCACTCAACGGGCCTTCGCCAGCGATCTTGGCAGCCATCTTCTTCGGCATTTCGCGCTTCTTCTCGCGGAATTCCTGGAAGGTGATCTTGAGGTAATCTTTCCATTGACCGGCTATCGTACCGCCATCATCGCCACTCCTGCCGTTGTCCTCGTGGCACTTCTCGCAACGCTCTTTGTGGATTTCCTTGCCGCGTGCGACCTTTGCAGGATCGGTTTCCTGCTTGGCCAGCACGTATTTATGCGTGGAATAGTAGCTGGCAATGGCGGCGATTTCGTCATCGGAGTAGGCTTTTGCCAAGCGCCCCATGATCGTTGACGGGCGCTCGCCGCTCTTGAATTTCTTCATCTGGTCGATGATGTAGGTTTGCGGCGTGCCGCCCACGGTCGGGTTGAAGCCCGCGCTAGCGCCGTCGGTACCGTGGCAGCCATTGCAAGTATTCGACAGCATGGCTGTATGGGATGGTTCGTGCGCAAAAGCAGATGAACTGATTGCCACTCCCCCTGCAAACAAAGCAACTATTAGTTTAAGTCTCATTGCCCCTCCTTGGTATTTGGTGTGTTGAAAAGCATGATGGCCTCGCCGTCCTGCTTCTATACAGGACAACGAGGCCATCTTATCAGCTTTTTTTTTATAGAAAAAACAGCAATATCTAATGTTCTAATCTACTGTTTTGCCGATGTAAACGTATTGGCAACCAAAGGCGGTGCATCGACCTGCGGGACATGGCATTGATTGCAATTGTAGCGCCCCATCGAAATATGATTCAGTTCCTTGCCGTCGCGATCCTTGTAATGGCTGTCGCCGATCTTGGGCGCTTCTTCCTTCTGGTAGTTAGGCCGGTCATGGCACCCCAGGCATTTGTTGAGTTTAAAATCGATCCTCATGCCCTCGACCTTGTGCGGGATCAGCGGTGGCTGCTGCTCGAAGGTCCGCACAATCTTTTCCTGTTCGCCGGGAGTCTTGCCCAGGTAGCTCAGTTCTACCGGCACCACGTCATCATCCAGAAGTTGATTGGTACGCAAGGCATGGGGTTTCTCCACCGGCGTACTCGCGCACGACGCCACCAGAAGCGCTGCAACGGTTGCCGAGAACAACGCTGCAATGAGTTTGGTTCCACTAAAATTTTTCATCGGTAATTCCTCCATCGTATCGGTCTGTTACGAATTGCTATCCATATGCGGCATCTCTCCCGGCCCTCGTGCCGGGAGAGATGCCGGAAACGCGGTTTAGCGTCAGACTTTCACCACCTTGACGGCGCACTTCTTGAAGTCGGTTTCCTTGGAAATCGGGCAAGTGGCGTCCAGCGTCAGCTTGTTCACCAAACGGCTTTCATCGAACCACGGAATGAACACCAGCCCCACCGGCGGCTTGTTGCGTCCGCGGGTTTCCACGCGAGTAAGCACCTCGCCGCGGCGAGTCACCAGTTTCACGGTATCGCCGCGCTTCAGTCCGCGCTTGGAAGCGTCATCAGGATTCATGAACACCCAGGCGTCCGGGAAAGCCTTGTACAACTCGGGGACACGCCTGGTCATCGAACCGGAATGCCAATGTTCCAGTACGCGCCCGGTGCACAGCCACAGATCGTATTCCTTATCGGGCTGCTCGGCCGCCGGCTGGTAGGGCAACGCAAAGATCACCGCCTTGCCGTCGGGCTTGCCATAGAATTTGATACCCTCGCCTTTCTTGACATAAGGATCGTAGCCCTCGCGGAAACGCCACAGGGTTTCCTTATTGTCCACCACCGGCCAACGCATCCCGCGCGCCTTGTGATACTGCTCGAAATCGGCAAGATCGTGGCCATGGCCGCGCCCGAACGAGGCATATTCTTCGAACAGGCCTTTTTGCAGATAAAACCCGAAGTGCTTCGACTCATCGTTGTCGAAGCCGGACTGCAATTCGGATAATGGGAACTTGTTGACCTGGCCGTTGGCATACAGTACGTCGTACAAGGTTTTACCCTTGTATTCCGGCATTTTGGCGACTAATTCGGCTGGCCAGACATCCTCGACCTTGAAGCGCTTGGAGAATTCGACCACTTGCCAGACATCGGAACGCGCATCGCCTTGCGGCTTAACCTGCTGGCGCCAGAACTGGGTACGACGCTCGGCATTGCCATAGGCGCCTTCCTTTTCCATCCACATCGCGGTCGGCAGGATCAAGTCCGCAGCCATCGCGGTAACGGTCGGGTAGGGATCGGAAACCACGATGAAGTTCGCCGGATTGCGATAGCCGGGATACCCTTCCTCGTTCATGTTGGCGGCAGCCTGCATGTTATTGGTACATTGCACCCAATAGAAATTCAGCTTGCCGTCCTTCAGCATACGGTTTTGCAGCACCGCATGGAAACCTGGCTTGTCCGGAATGGTGCCGGCGGGCAATTTCCAGATTTTTTCCGAGATCTCGCGGTGCTTGGGGTTCGTCACCACCATATCGGCGGGCAAACGGTGGGAGAAGGTGCCGACCTCGCGCGCCGTGCCGCATGCAGACGGCTGACCGGTGAGGGAGAACGGGCCGTTGCCGGGTTCGGAAATCTTGCCCACCAGCAGATGCACGTTGTAGATCATGTTATTGACCCAAGTGCCGCGGGTATGCTGGTTGAAGCCCATGGTCCAGTAGGACACCACCTTGGTCTTGGGATCGGCATAGGTCTTGGCCAAGGCTTCCAGTCTATCCTTGGGCACGCCGGAAATCTCGTGTGCCTTGTCCAGCGTGTATTCGGAAACGAACTGCTTGAATTCGTCGAAAGTGATCGGCGACGCCTTATTGGGATCGCCCTTGGGCTTGCCGTCCGCACCCGGGTAGCCGTTGTTGCCGGCGGCCTGCTCCAGCGGATGGTTGGGGCGCAGCCCGTAACCGATGTCGGTCACCCCCTTGGCGAAGTTGACGTGTTTCTTGACGAACTCCTGATTCACCGCGTTGTTCTGGATGATGTAATTGCAGATATAGTTGAGGATCGCCAAATCGCTTTGTGGTTTGAAAATCAACTCGTTATCCGCCAGCTCGCAGGAACGGTGAGTAAACGTTGAAAGCACATGCACCTTGACGTGTTGCGCGGTCAGGCGACGGTCGGTCAGGCGCGACCACAAGATAGGGTGCATTTCGGCCATGTTCGAACCCCACAGCACGAAGGCATCGGCATGTTCGAGATCGTCGTAGCAACCCATCGGCTCGTCGATGCCGAAAGTGCGCATGAAACCGGCCACGGCTGAAGCCATGCAATGGCGCGCGTTGGGGTCGATGTTGTTGGAGCGGAAACCGGCCTTGTAAAGTTTAGCCGCGGCATAACCTTCCCATACTGTCCACTGGCCGGAACCGAACATTCCAATGGCGGTCGGGCCTTTGGCCTTGAGCGTGGCCTTGCACTTTTCCTCCATGATGTCGAAGGCTTTTTCCCAACTGATCGGGGCAAACTCGCCGTTCTTGTCGAACTTGCCGTCCTTCATGCGCAACATCGGCGTGGTCAGCCTATCCTTGCCGTACATGATCTTCGACAGGAAATAGCCCTTGATGCAATTCAGCCCTCTATTGACCGGCGCATCGGGGTCGCCTTGAGTAGCCACCACGCGCCCGCCCTTGGTGCCGACCAGCACACCGCAACCGGTGCCGCAGAAACGACATGCGCCCTTATCCCATCTAATGCTGGGGTCGCTGGCAGCCAGCGCCTGGTTCACGCCCGGCAAGGTGACCCCTGCCGCAGTTGCCGCAGCTGCCGCCGCGCTACTTTTAATAAACTCGCGTCTGGTTATTTCCATCACCTGCCTCCTCTAAACTATTCACGGACACTAAAAAATCTTCCCGGCGGAGTTATCCCGCCATCTCGATAGAACCATTCGGACAGGGCGCGATGCACGCGCCACATCCGGTACACCCGTCCACATTCACTTCCGGTCGCGCCACCCCTCCCAGCATGGGCGGGAAACGAATCACCCCTTCGGGACACAACTCACCACAAGTACGGCAGACGACCTGGGCAAATGTCAGGCAACTTTCCTTGATCCGCGCCTTCAAATGCCATGCCGCACCTTCCGGTTTGCCTTCACCATCCTTGCGATAAGCTTCATGGGTACACGCCACGACGCACGCCCCGCAAAAAGTGCAGGCCCCCAAAGCAAAATTCACTTGGGGAAAACCGCCACGCCCTTTTTCCAGAATCTTTTCGGGACATGCCGCAAGACATGCTCCCGAACGCTGGCAGCGCTCGACGAATTGCGCCTCTTGCAGCGCCCACGGCGGCCTGACGGGAGAATTTTTGCCGCCAAAATCGCCGCGCAGAAACTGCGCCCGGTTAACCTGACCATTCATGACTTTGAAAACCTGCGCGTGCCATATGGATAAGTAAGAAGATTGCGCGGCTTCATTGCCAAACGCCTTGACCTACATCAAACATTCATAAATTCCTTATGTTCAGGTAATATTCGTTGCATTGATTTGATCTGCACCAATTTGAGTGCATGACGGAGGGAAATTGAGCGCGAACAAAATACACACGATACTGGCCAACCTGCCCCTGTTTAAGGAAATGGGCCCGGAGGAACTCGAGCACATTGCCCAGGGAACTCGTGAAATTCATGTATCGCGCGGCGAAATCCTGTTCCAGCGCGGCGACCAGCCTCACGGCTTTTATCTGGTGGTACACGGCCAGGTCAAACTGGCTTTTTCCTCGCCGCAGGGGGTCGAGAAAGTGGTCAACCTGGTGGGCGCCGGCAAAACCTTCGGGGAAGCGGTATTGTTCATGAACAACCCCTACCCGGTTTATTCCCAGGCACTGATGGATTCATTGCTGCTGCATATTTCCAAGTCGGTGGTATTCGAAGGCATCGACCACCACCCCGGTTTTTGCCGAAAAATGCTGGCCGGACTATCCTCCCGCCTGCACGGCCTGATTGCCGACGTCGAAGCCTACTCGCTGCTGTCCTGCTCGCAACGGGTGATCGGCTACCTGCTCCAGCATGATGCCGACGCAAATGATTCCAGCAAGGAATTGACGGTCAACCTGCCCGCCAGCAAAACCGTGATCGCCTCGCGCCTCAACATCTCGCCCGAAACCTTCTCGCGCGTCCTGCACGACCTCACCGCCGCCGGCTTGATCAGCGTCAAAGGCAAGGATGTGCAAATCCACGACATCGAAAAACTGGCGCGCTACGGGCAACAGTAGGAGCATTTCCCGGTAGAGAACCTTGAAATGTCACGGCCAAGGCCGTTCCTACCCAAGCATCAATAGCCGATTCCGGCCGAGCTGCAATTCTTATTGCAGACGTTGTACTTTCCTGACAGCAGGTTCATCGGCAGGCGTTTGATTTCCTTCAGCGTCACCACATCGTAAATCCGCCGTACACCGCGGCGCCCATACTCAACCCCCACCTCCTGAAAATCGCCCACGGCGTCGGGGCAGCCAACGATCACGAGTGGCGAAACGCCGTTTGAAAAAAGCTGAAACCC
>CALMWM010000475.1 GCA_937873435.1 uncultured Gallionellaceae bacterium | reverse complement strand
GCACCCCTCCCCCGCTCGCGGGGGAGGGGCTGGGGGAGAGGGAAAATTAATGCCGCTTTTATTGCAGATTGGAATAGCACACCGCACGTTGCGTGCCGTTCTATTTGGTCAGCGCCAGGAACACTTCCGGCAGACGCTCGGGCAGGCGCTGGATGTTGTCGATCACGGTGTACTGCTTGCCGAAAATATCGCTGACGTATTCGTCGGCCTTGGGATCGAGGTTGATGCAGTAGGTGTAGATATTCTTCTGGTCGAGTTCCTTCACCGCCTGGCGCGCGTCCTCGATCAGCAGGCGTTCGTCCGGGCTGTCGACGTCGGAAGGCTGGCCGTCGGTGAGGATCAGCATGAGTTTCTTGTCGGCTTGGCGTGCTTCCAGGTAATGGGCGGCGTGGCGCATTGCCGCGCCCATCCGGGTGGAATAGCCGGCGTCCATCGCCGCCAGGCGCGCTTTCACCTCGTCGTTCCAGCTTTCGCTGTAGCCCTTGATATGCAGGTAGCGCACATCGTGGCGGGTGTTGGAATGAAAGCCGGCAATCGCGAACGGATCGCCCAGCTTGTCGATCGCCCAGGCCAGCAGGGACACGGCTTCCTGGCTGAGTTCGAGGATGGTCTGGCTGCTGCCGGCGACTTTCTCATTGAGCGATGCCGACAAATCCAGCAGCAGCATCACCGCAATGTCGCGGCCATTGGTCTTGTGGCTCATGTTGATGCGCGGGTCGGGGGTGGCGCCGCTCTTGAAGTCGATCAGCGAGCGGATCGCGACGTCCAGATCGAGCTCGCTGCCTTCTTCCTGGTAGCGGATACGCACCTTGTCCTGCGGTTTGAGCAGGTCGAGCAGGCGTTTCAGGCGCTTTGCCAGGTCGGCGTTTTTTTCCAGCAATTTGTCGATTACCACGGCGTTGCCGCTGGGGTGGAGGGCCTCGTAAACGCTTGCCCAGTCCGGCCGGTAGGTCTGGCTGGAGTAATCCCACTCCGGGTAGTGGCGCGGCGGCAGACCCTTGATCTCGTCCTTCAACTCGATCTTGCGCTCGGCATCGAAGGCTTGTTCCTCGTCGCCTTCCTCGATGAATTTCCACATCTGGCGATTGTCGTCGCGGTAGTCGATGACGGTATTGTCGAAGTGGACTTTGGCGAGTTGGTCGCTCTGGCGGCGGCTGCGGGTGACATAGGAAAGTGCGAGCGCGGCGATTTCTTCGGTGCTGGACTTTCCGTTGACCAGGGTTTCGTGGAAGCGTTGCACGAATTCGCGCAGTAGCGGGTCGCGGTAGGGATGTCCCTCAGGATCGAGCAGGGCGCGCGACAGCATCGCCAGGCGGTGGCGCAGGCAGGAGGTGGTTTCCGGGTCGCAGGCGTCTTCCGCCGGCAGGGGGTGGAGGCCAAGGAAAATCTGGCGCAGGCCGGGGTATTCGCGGATCAACAGGGTTTCGACGCGGGCGTCCTCGAAGAACTCCACCGCCATGCGCTGGAAGGGGCTCCAGTTGTCGGCGATCTGCGCGACCGTCCAGCGCCGATGGCCGACCATGTGGGCAAGCACGGCGCGGTAGCGGTTGAGACCGGAGATTTTCATTTCTCGCGTCTCTCCATGGCTGCCGTTTTCCCCCATCCCAGCCTTCCCCCGCGAGCGGGGGAAGGAGCCGTTACCCTCTCCTCCGCTTAGCGGGGGAGAGTTGGAGAGGGGGCTGCCGGGGAGGATGAAGTCGTCGTACACATCCGGCACCCGCATTCCCAGCTTGTCGTAATAGGGAACCGGTTTGCGCAGTTCGTCGAAGGCGGTGGAATACGGCACCAGGTGGTCGCTGTCCTGCCACAGCGCGCGCAGGTACAAATCCAGCTTGCGTTCCGCATCGTAAAACAGCGTGCCGTGGCGCTCGCGTTGCAATACCGCGCGGCTGTCCGGCGACTTCAGCGCGAAATATTCTTCCTGGCGGATCGGGTGGTGGCCGTAGTTGCGGATGCCGTATTCCACCCAGTTTTTCAACCCTGCCAGGGAAAGCTGGCCGAGCAGGAAGGGGGCTTGCTGATACAGCGCGGACAGGCCGGGGCTGGGAATGGTCTGGTGGAAACCGTGGATCGAGCCGGTGGTGCGCGCCATCAGGTCGAGGGTGATCGCCAGGTAATCCGCCATCTGCTCGTGGCTGTGCAGACGCCGCGCCACCGCCGCCAGCGATTGCAGGAAGGGGGTGATGGCCTTGCCGTTGGGCGATTTCCACATCTTGCGCGCGGCGTCCATGATCGGCGGCAACCCATCTTCACCGATTTCCTTGGCAACCGAGGGCCATTCTTCGAGGAAAATCAGGACAGGTTCGACGCCGTGCCCCATCTTGCCCAAGACGCGGGCGCTTTCAAGGTAGGCGTCGATTCCTTCCCGGCTCAGGATGACCAGCGCTTCCGCCATGCAATCCTCGAACACCTCTTCGACCTGCTTGAAGCCGCAATCGAGCTGCGCCCAATAGGCCTTCATCAGGGGGTGCTGGTATTCGGTGGTTTCCTCGACCATGGGCGTTCCTTAAACAGCTAAATGAGGGATGCGGTCAGGCAAACGTCGCGTCGATGGCGTGATCCAGGGTGGCGCGGATGTCGGCATCGTCGGTGATCGGGCGCACCAGCGCCATGCGGCAGGCGTCGCGTGGCTCCACCCCGCCCTTGATCAGGGTGGCGGCGTAAACCAGCAGGCGCGTCGAAATTCCCTCGTCGAGGCCGTGGCCCTTCAGGTTGCGGGCGGCGGCAGCGATTTTCACCAGCTTGGCGGCGCTCTCCTGCGCCAGTCCGGTTTCCGTGGCGACGATGCCGGCTTCCAGTTCGGCTTCCGGGTAATCGAAATCGAACGCGGTGAAGCGCTGCTTGGTGGATTGCTTCAAGTCCTTCATCAGGCTCTGGTAGCCGGGGTTGTAGGAAATCACCAGCTGGAAATCGGGATGCGCGGCGAGCAGCTCGCCTTTCTTGTCGAGCGGCAGGGTGCGGCGATGGTCGGTGAGCGGATGAATTACCACGGTGGTGTCCTGGCGCGCCTCGACGATCTCGTCGAGATAGCAGAGTGCGCCGATGCGCGCCGCGACGGTCAGCGGCCCGTCGAGCCAGCGCGTGCCGTTGGCGTCGAGCAGGTAGCGCCCGACCAGGTCGGAAGCCGTCATGTCCTCGTTACAGGCCACCGTGATCAGCGGCTTGCCGAGCTTCCACGCCATGTATTCGACGAAGCGCGACTTGCCGCAGCCGGTCGGTCCCTTGATCATCACCGGCAGGCGCGCCGCATAAGCCGCCTGGTAGAGCTGCACTTCGTTGCCCTGGGCCTGGTAAAAGGGCTCCTGCTGAATCTTGTACTGCTCGATGCTGGTCGTCATGGCGTTTTCCTCTTTGCATATCCGGGGTCGTTCGATAGACATGATACGCAGGTTTCCCATAAATAATAGTCATGGTTTTTTATTGCAAGGATAAGTAATTGTTTATCTATTGTTGCTGGGCCTTGCTTGCTTGCGGCTTGATATGGCACGAAAAAATCGGATGGCCGGCAATCAAATAATCATTTGATAAAATTTATTGCTGGCTATAATCAACGACAGTGTCTTGAAAAATAAGCTTTCAGGTCACCAACGAGGCACGACATGCGTAGAGATAGCCTGCAGGCCGTGTCCCGAATAGCGATCCGGTATTCCCGTGGAGAACGCATGGCAGACCCGCAGATGCTGCTGAGGCAGACCGTACGCGACAGTTGGCTGAAGCTGGGCCTGATGCTGGTTGCCGTGGCCGGGCTGGTGGCTTGGTCGGTGTATAGCGACTACCGAGGGGCCACGTTTCGGGCGCAGCGGAACCTGGAAACCCAGGCCAACGTCATCGAGAAGAACCTCGTCGCTCAACTGGATTCGACAATCGGCGTGCTTCAACGTGTCAGGGCCGGCCTTCCCAAGGATCACGGCGACCAGCGTCATCTTGAGCGTTTATCCGGCCAGCTGGTGACGCTGGGGGAAGCGCTTCCCGGGGTGCGGACGCTGCTGCTCATGGATGCGCGGGGAACGGTGCTTGCCGCCAACCGGCGCGAATTGATCGGCAGGAATTTCGCCGAGCGGGCTTATTTCCAGGCTGGCCGCGACGGTCTGGATGTTACCAAGGTCCACCTTGGGGCGCCCTTCAAGACCGTGCTCGGCGTGTGGGGGATGAATCTGGTGCTGCGGGTCGAAAGCGCGGACGGCCAGTTTGCCGGAATCGTTGCCGCCACACTGGATACGGCTTATTTCGAAACCCTGCTGGGTTCGGTGCAATATGCTCCCGATCTCTGGGCTTCCATCATCCACGGTGGCGGACTGTTGTTCACGTTTGTCCCGCACCGTGCCGGCGTGGAGGGGAAAAATCTCATGGTGCCCGAGTCTCTTTTTACCCGCCACCAGCAAAGCGGACGTGCCGCGAGCCTGCTGACGGGTATGGCCTACACCACCGGCGAGCAGCGCATGATGGCGCTGCGCACCATACGGCCTGTCGCAGCGCCTATCGACAGCCCGCTGGTGGTGGCGGTCAGCCGCGACTTATGGGCAACCTACACCCCCTGGCGCGAACGCGCGGCGATCCAGTTGAGCTTGCTGGCGGTTTTTATGGTTTTCGCGGTCATTGCCAATGCCGTATTCCAGCGCCGCAAGCAGCACGATGCCGCACTAATTCAGGCGACGATGAATCAACTGGAGAATAGCGAGAAAAAATTCCGGGTCGCTTCGGACAACGCCCGCGACGCCTTTATCATCATCGATGGGGAAAAAGGGTGCATTACCTGGTGGAATGCCGCCGCCGAGAGCTTGTTCGGTTTTTCCCGGGAAGAGGTAATGGGGCAGGCATTGCATGATTTTATTTGCCCGCCCGATACTCGGGCGCTGGCGCAGCAAGGGCTGGCAAAATTCGCAACCAGCGGTGAGGGGGCTGCGGTCGGCCAGACGCTGGAACTCAGCGCCCAGCGCAAGGACGGCACGGGCTTCCCCATTGAATTGTCGCTCTCGGCCATGCAGGTCGACGGCAATTGGTATGGCGTCGGGATAGCCCGCGACATCAGTGCACGCAAGCAAGCCGAGGCGGAAATCCGCCGGCTCAATGCGAGCCTCGAAGAGCGGGTGGCACAGCGCACAGCCGAATTGCAGGAGAGCGAGCGGCGTTTCTCGGCGGTTTTCCAGGCCAGTCCGATTGCGATAACCTTAATCCAGATGTCCAATGGCAGATACGTCGAGGTCAACGACGCAGCCTTGGCGATGTTCGGATTCGAGCGCGCCGAGATCATCGGGCGGACATGTCAGGAACTGGATATTTATAACGATCCGCAGGATCACGTACAGATGATCCGCCTGCTGGAGCAGGATGGTCACGTGCGGAATCTTGAAACGCAGTTGCGCAGGAAAACCGGGGGAGTCCGCCGCGTGCTGATGTCGGTCGAGCCGATTGAGGTGGAGGGCCGGAGCTGGCAGCTGTCGATGATGCTAGACATCACCGCGCGGGCCGAAGCCGAGGAGGCATTGCGAGAGCTCAACAAGAGCCTGGCGCAGCGCGTGGCCGACGAAGTGACCAAGAGCATGGCGCAGGAACATATCCTCATCCAGCAAGCTCGCCACGCAGCCTTGGGCGAGATGATCGGCAATATCGCCCATCAGTGGCGCCAGCCCTTGAGCCACCTTGGCCTGGTGGTGCAGAACATCGGTGTGGATTTCGAGGATAAAGTGCTCGATCAGGAAGGGCTGCAAGAATACATCGACAAAGCCATGCACTCGATCCAGCTCATGTCGAAAACCATCGACGACTTCCGCGATTTCTTTCGCCCCGATCAGCAGAAAGGATTTTTCGACATCAATGAAGCTGTGCGGGATGCCTTAAGCCTGGTCGCGGCTAGCCTGCAGAGCAATAACATCAAGGTGATCGAACGCAACGGAGCCGATATTCAGGTTTGGGGGAACCAGAATGCGCTGGCCCAGGTGCTGGTAAATCTCATCGGCAACGCCAAGGAAGCCCTGGTTCAGAAAAGGTCTGCCCTGCGCGCGATCGAAATCGAAACCGATGCGAACGAGACTCAGGCCACGATCAAGGTGCGCGACAATGCTGGGGGCATACCCGACGATTTCGCGGAGAAAATCTTCGATCCCTACTTCACCACCAAGGAAAATGGGACGGGGATCGGCCTTTACATGGCGCGAACCATCGTCGAGCGCCATATGCAAGGCACCCTGCGGTTTCGCAATAGCGGTGAGGGGGCGGAATTTATCGTGACTCTGCCTGCCGGGCAGGCTAGCCGGGGACAGCCGGCGAGCGCTGCATGAGGAACCTCGGCACTGGCTGGGCGCCGGTCAGCCGCGGTCTTCGTTAACCGCGCTGAGTTCTTCATTGATCTCGGCGCGCAGGTCTTCGAATTCCTCCTCGTTGAAACCCAGGTAGTTCAGGGCGCTCGCGCCATGCAGCACCCATTCGGTTTCGTCCGGTGCGCCCAGAAAGCCGGCGATCAAGTGGTCGGCCAACAGCGAGATGGCGGTCAGGGCGCGGATTTCGTCGGCTATGTCCGCTGAGGTGTCGCTGAGGATTTCGAGGTTGTGATGCAGGCGGATCGCCTGGACGATGAGTTCCGGCAACTGCCAGTTGTGTGCCAGCATTGATCCGATCGCCACATGGTCGGTGCCGTGGCGCTCGTTCTCCACTTCCCACACCGGCTGCGGGGAACGGTTGGCCAGCGCGAGCGTATCCTTGTAGTCGGGGAAACGCTGCATCAGGATCGGAATGCCGCAGTCGTGAAAGAGGCCGAAGGTGTAGGCGTCCTCCTTGTTGAGGCCCGGCACGTGGCGCGCCAGTTGGGACGAAACCATCGCATGGAAGTTCGAGCGGTCCCAGAAGCGCGCCATGTTCACGCCCTTGGGCGACAGGGTGCGCTGTAGCGTCAACCCGTTGACGATATTGATGATGTTCTTGAGTCCGAGAACCGCGGCGGCATGTTGGACATTCTGAACCTTGTTGCGCAAGGCGAAGAAGGGTGAATTGGCGGTCTTCATCATCGACGCCGCCAGGCTCAGGTCGCCGCTGATGAGGCGGACGATCTTGTGAAAATCGACCTCCGGCTGGCGCGACTCCTGCAACAGTGCTGCGACGATAGCCGGGCAGGGGGGGATGGTGATGGTCTTGAGAATGTCGGAAACGAAATCGGCGGCGACTTCGGCACTTTCAGTTTGATTCAACATGGCAGTAACCTCTAAGGATACAACTCGGTTCCGAGATCGAGGGCGCGCTTGGGTGTGCGCGATATAACCGCCATATGCGCCGGTATTTCGCCGGCATCGTTGTTTTTTTGGCAGCCCCGCTGTCATCGAGCTAACAAGCTCATTAGACCGGTAGCTTTGCGTCCCTGCCTTTCGGACCGGTTTGCCCTGATCAACTAATGTAAACGTAGCACTCAATTGCACCGGGCGCAATGCGCTTGCCCGATTCGGTTTGAACTTCGGCGGCGAATGGGTTAGTGTCTGGCGATGATGTCGGGATTACCCCCAATTTTTTCCGGAGCCCCCATTTCACCATGAAAACCGAATTTGCCTGGAACGACGAAGTACATTCCCTCAACCTGCCGGAGATGGACGCGACACATCGCGAGTTCGTGGATTTGCTCATCCGCGCACAACGCGCAGCGGATGTGGAGCTGTTGCCTATCCTGGATACCCTGCTCGACCACACCCGCGCGCATTTCGAACATGAATCCGGGATGATGGAAGCGTGTGCGCTGGGCTCGCGCACCGAACACGAAGCGGAGCACCGGCGGGTATTGGCGGAGTTGGGCCAGATGCGCACCCGCGCCGAAAAAGGCCGTTTCCCCTTTGTTCGCGCTTACTTGGCGGAAGGCGTGCCGGACTGGTTCCGCAACCATCTGGCGACGATGGATGCGGATTTGGCGGCAAAATACCGGCGCGCATTCCCTTAAGCCAGTCGTGCGGCTTCTTCAGCCTCAAACGGTTGTTTAGGAAGCCGTATCGCCGAAGCCGGTTTCCTTGAAGAGCTGATGGCGTTTGCGGGCCTGATCAATCGCCAGGATTTTCGAAACGGCATACTTGGTTGCGCCCCGCCCGTTTGGCTGCGTACAGCGCTGTGTCGGCGGCGGACACCAGTGCCTGAGCGGTGTCCGCGTGGCTGGGGAAACTTGCCGTTCCGATGCTCACGGTGATGCCGATGGCTTTTCCCGTACCGGTGATAAATGGCGTCGCTTCAACCGCAGCCCGCAAGCGTTCGGCCAGATCGAAGGCGGCATCCGTATCGGGCAGGATCGCCGTGACTTCCTCGCCGCCGTAACGGAATACGCGATCGACATCCCGGACATGTTCGGCGAGCCGCTCGCTCAGGCCCCGCAAGATCGCATCGCCCGCCTGATGCCCATGGGTGTCGTTGACCTGCTTGAAATGGTCGATGTCGATCATCAGCAGGGAGAGAGGGTGCCGGTAGCGCTTGGCGCGGGCGACTTCTTCTTCAAGGAATGTATAGAAAGTACGGTGGTTATATAACCCGGTCAGGCCGTCATGGGTGGCGAGCTGTTCCAGCGCCTGTGCGTCGCTCTCGATGCGCCGACCGATGCGCTGTACCTGCCAGTTGAAAAATACCAGCAGCAGGACACCTGCCGCCAGTGCGGTCAGGCCGCCGGCATACACCGTATCGAGCGCCGCATTGGTTTCCCGCGAGACATCCGCGATCAGCACCATGTGCGCTACGGTGCGGTTCCCCGCATCCTGGAGCGGCAGATATGCAATCCGGTAGGAAGCACCGCCATATGCCGCTTCGGTAATCGCATTCGAATCGCCCAGTTCCCCACGAGCCAAGCGCTCGGCGAGCAGGGGTGGGACGGTTTGAGTGGCCTGGCTACCCAGTACCATGGCGGGGAAGCGCTCCCAGTCGGGGGTGCGCCCCAAGGCGCGCATCCCGTCTTCCCACTTTTGACGGTCGAGACGATCCTTGTGAACCAGCACGAACACTTCGACCCCGAAGAAGTCGCGCAGCTTCTGCAAGACCCGGTCGATTTCCATGCCGAGCTCCACGTAGCCTAACAACTGGCGTGTGGTCTCGTCGTACCAGGGGGTCACCAGGCGCAACGTGAAAGTGCCCAGGGGGCCGAGCTCAACGCCAAAGGCGGTAGTGCCATCCCGCTCGGCAGCCAGTGTGGTGACCCGGTCGATCCGGTCGCCGTGACGATTGGGGGTGTGTACGCGCAACAGGTTCACCCGGTCGGTACCGTTGAAGTAGAGATGGGTGATCGCGTAATCTTTCTTGAGTTCCTCGAACAGTGTGGCGCTGCGCATCAACAGCCGCTGCCGGTCTTTGTTCGCCAGCGCGGCTTGCAGGGCAGGATCGCGGCGGAGCGCGTCCATAACCGCCCGGAGTGCGTGGGCATCGTAGCGGATGCTGTCCTCGTAGAAGTCCTGAGCCGAGGCGCGGATGCGCATCACGCCCTTCTGTACGGAGTTATGCTCGTGCCAGTACAGCGCGAACATCAGTGCCATTAAGATGGCAAGAATGGCGATAGCCAGCGGCACCAGGAACAGCAGGCGCAAACGCGTAACCTCGCGGCCGTCTCCGAGCAAACCCAGGGTGCCGTGTCTAGTTGCGCTTTTCGATTTCTGCCCCGATTCAGCCTGCATGATTTAGCCTCTGCGTTTTTCCGCGATGGATAATAAAACAGCGATTTGCTCTTACAGTTTCCGTCAAAGAACGTATTCCAGATTGACAAGAAAGAAAGGCACCGACGTTGCCGCCAGTGCCTTTTCCAGCTCTCCGGCAGCTGCGCGACCGGAGAGTGTGTGGTGTTGCCTGAACGCGCTCTTACTTGTGCACGCCCAGCTTTTCGCGCCAGCCGGGGAAGATCTTGTCGGCATCTTTCGGGAAGGACTCGAATGCGCGGGCGAATTCCTTGTGCTCTTTCGCGAATTCGATCGGGTCGGCGCCGGATTTCCAGCACTCGTAGGACTGGCGCAGGGAGATTGCGCCAGCCGCCGGGCTGTCGATGTGGCCGTAAGAGCCGCCGCCGGAGGTGTTGATCACGTTGCCGTGGCCGAGGTTCTCGAAGAAGCCTGGCAGGCGCAGCGCGTTCATGCCGCCGGAGATAATCGGGGTGGTGGGCTTCATGCCGTACCACTTCTGGAAGTAGACCGGGCCCTGGCACTCATCGCGCTCGATCATGTAGGCGATGACCTTGTCGTCGCCTTCGCCTTCCATCTTGCCGTAGCCCATGGTGCCGACGTGGATGCCGGAAGCACCCTGC
>CALMWM010000474.1 GCA_937873435.1 uncultured Gallionellaceae bacterium | reverse complement strand
GTGGTGAAATAAGGATCGAAAATTCTCGGCAGGATGTCGGGCGGAATCCCGCCGGCATTGTCTTCGACAATGACTTCGGCATGTCCGTCCCGCTCGACGATGGCAATGTGGATTTGCCCGCCTCTGAGGTTCTGTTGCTGAATGGCTTCCTTGGCATTGGTCAGCAGATTGAGCAACACTTGGGAATACTCGTTGCGGTAGCCGTAGGCGGTAATATTTTTCTCCTCGACGAGCGACACGACGATCGCGCTGTTCTTGAGCGCCGCATCCAGGATGCTCAGCGCATCCGCCACTGCTTCATTGACGCTGAAACGGGCTTTCTCCTTGTTGGGGCGGAAGAAATTGCGAAAATCGTCGATGGTGGTGGACATCCGCTGGATGATGGTCTGACCGGTCTTGACCGTCTTGTCGAGGTAGGCCTTGTCCAGTTCGTTGAACTCGTAGGCATCCTTGATATTGGCCAACAACAGGGTCAGCGCGTTGATCGGCTGGCGCCATTGATGGGCGATATTGCCGATCATCTCGCCGATAGCCGCGAGACGCGACTGCTGGATCAGCATGTGATCCTTGTCGCGGTTCTTCGCCACTTCCTCCTGCACCCGCAATTCCAGGGATTCGTTGAGTTGTTTCAGTTCTTCGGTGCGCTGCCGCACCGCGTCTTCCAGTCCCGTCCGGTAGTCGGCAAGCGCGGCTTCCCTTTCCCGGATGGCTTTCAGCATGGTATTGAAGCCTTGCGCCAGCACGCCGAATTCATCATGGCCGTGCACCGACGCCTGCACCGAATAATCGTTTTCCTGCGTGACCCGTTGCATCGCCCCCACCAGGTCGTGGATGGGATCGCTGATGGTCTTCTGGAAACGGGTGAACAGGAAAAATGCCAAGGACAGTGAAGCGGTCATCGCGGCCGCGATCAGCCCCAACTTGCGTAACAATTCCCAGTAGACATCCCGCAAATCGGCTTGTAGATACAGGATGCCGACCTTTTCTCCCGCATTGACCACGTTTTTGGCGTACACCAACTGGTCGGAAAAAAACAGGTATTCGTCCGGCGCGGGCAAGGCAGACGGGAGTTTCCTGCGTCCGGGCAACTGGAATTGCGCCGCGACGGCGCCGGCGTTGTTTCGCAACGAAGCGTAAACGATGGAAGTCTCGATACCAAGCCGTGCCAGCACTTCGCGCGCAGCTCTTTCGTCGTAAAATACCAGCGCGGGCGCGGCATTGTCGGCTATCACGCCGGCGTGCACAGCCAACGCGGTTGCCGCCCGGCTACGATAGCCCGCCCATTCGCCCACGGCTAGGGTAATGCTGAGCAGAATCACCGCGACACCGTTGGTGACGAGACCGATGAGCATCAGCTTGCGCTTGATCGGGAGGTTTGCGAAAAGTCTCGTAAGCATGATTTATCGATCTTGCTGAAATTCGACGATCCGGGCCAGCGCCAAAAGTTTCGAGCTGATTTTCAGGCCTCCCTGGCGAACGGCGTCGAGGTTGATCTCGAAGCGCACTTTGCCGTTTTCCAGGTAGAAATTGACCATCGCGCCGCGCTTGGCGAACCCTTCCGTATCGCCTAGCGTCAACATGCCGGCACCGCGCGAAATCGCGGCAACGCGTTCGAGGTGGCGTTCCGCCGGGGCAGCGATAAACAGCATCGCGCATTCGCGAGGGTCCGCTGCCGCGTTGAGCAGAACCACCTCCAGTTTCCGCTCGCCGACCGGCTTGCCGCGGATGTCCTCCAGCGCCGCGCCGAACGGATTGCCGCCGAGCACGCAAAGACGCAACGGGGCATTGGAAGGCGGCCATTCGACGAACCTGGCGATCTGGTAGATGAACGCGGCCTTGAGATCGTATTCGGACGGGGCGGCATGGGCCGGAGTCAATGTCAGGAACAGCGCACAGGCGCACAGCAGCCGGATGCCCGGCGACTTGACGCGCCAGGTCAGAAGCGCCATGTCGCAGTTCCTAGAATACTGCGCGGAACTTCGCTGTTTTTCGGCCCGCTGGCGGTGAAAAACTCGGGATGGCGCGGATCGAGCAGATTGCGCGCGGCCAGGCTCAACTCCAGATCGCGCCGGGGACGCCAGCCCCCACGCAGACCGAGGCGCGTATCGGCCGGGATGTTCAGCGCGGGCAACTCGTCCACGTAGTACAGCGCGGCGCTCAAGTCGGTTCGGGCATTCAGCGCGTAGGACGCCTGAAGGTTCATCTGGTGCTGCGGCGATTCGCCGGAGGTATTTTTCAGCGAGGTATCAAGGCTGTCCGCATCGCGGCGCACCGACATCCTGAGCCAGGAATAAGCCGCCCTGAACCGCCATTTGTGGTCCGGCTGCCAGCTTCCGCTCCAGCCCAGGCCGTGGCTGGTCGCACTCGCCTTGTTCTGCTGCTGGATCGGCATCATCAGCAACACCGGCGTACCGGCCACGGTATACGAGGCCAGCGGTTCGAAGGTCATCAGGTCGCTGTGCTCGTTGTAAAAGACCGCGACATCCATCGAAAGTCGCTCCGAGGGGCGGATGCGGTAGCCCGCTTCATAGGCGAGCAGCTTTTCGGATTGTACTTCCGGGTTGCC
>CALMWM010000473.1 GCA_937873435.1 uncultured Gallionellaceae bacterium | reverse complement strand
TGATGCGAGCATTGAGGAAATTGCGGAAATACTGGGCGAAGACGCCGAACCCTTGCGTAAGCAGGTGGAGCGTTCGATGGCTGCGGGCGTTCTGTCAAGGAATGCCGATGGAAACTTGTCATTCACACACCCCTTGCTTTGTCGGGCATTAGTCTGTTTGGTCATGGAATAACATGGATACAACGCTTTCGAACCCTCCTCGGGAAACCCCGGGTAACAAGAGCAAGTCTGGACGCGCCTCCGCAGGGAGTGCTTTGCGCCAGGTTTTTCGTTCACCCGACTTGCGCCGGGTGTGGCCGGGACTGGGCTTGTCCACTTTTTTGTCCAACATCCTGGCGCTGGCACTTCCCCTGGCGATACTCCAGATTCTTGACCGTGTGGTGGTAAACCAGTCGCTGCAGACGCTGACCTTCCTGGTCGTCGGGGTGGTGCTCGCGTTGATTCTGGAAGAGGTCTTGCGCGCGATGAATGGCCTGGTCACCAGTTGGCTGGGCGCACGCTTCGAACATAAAGCCAGTGTTGCCGCGCTGGAGCGTTTGATGCGGGTTCCGTTGCAGCGTTACCAGCGCGAAGAGCCGGGTGCTCACGCGGAACGGATATTGGCCGCCGGCAAGGTGGCTGACTTCTATTCGGGTCAGGCTTTGCTGGTGTTATTCGATCTCCCCTTCGTGGCGATTTTTCTGGTGCTGATCTATATCATTGGCGGCTGGCTGGTGGCGGTGCCGATATTTCTCCTGTTGCTGTTTACCTACCTCATCTATTACTTCGGTAACTGGATGCGCAAGCAGGTCGAGCAGAGGAATGTCCTGGATGACCGTCGCCTGGGATTTTTGTCGGAGGTGCTTTCAGGTATCCATTCAGTGAAGACGCTGACCATGGAATCGCTGATGTTGCGACGTTACGAGCGTCTGCAGGAAGCCAGTTCCGAGCTAGGCGAAGCATTGGCACGGGGAAACACCTTGGCGGGAAACATGGGGGTGCTGTTTTCCCAGGTCATGATCGTCGGGGTGGTTTTTGCCAGTTCATGGCTGGTTATCAACGGAAGAATGACACCCGGCGGTCTTGCCGCGTGCATGATGCTTTCGGTGCGTTCATTGCAGCCTCTGCGCCGCGGTTTGGCCGTGTGGATGCGCTACCAGTCCTTCGTGGCGGCCCATGACCGGTTGAACGAAGTGCTCAATATGCCCCATGAGGCCGACGAGGGGAAACCGGATATTCCGCCGGTTGTAAGAGGCTTGGAACTGCGCCACGTCTGTTTGACCCACGAAGATGCCAAATCGGCCAGTTATGCGCAGGGGCACCGCCATGCTGAAGCAGAATTGTTTTCCAATCTTTCCCTGACCCTCACGGCGGGGGAGTTCATTGCCATTCGCGGGGAAAGCGGAAGCGGAAAAACTAGCTTGCTGTCGTTGATGAACGGCATGCAGCGTCCCGATTCCGGAGAAATCCTTGCGGATGGCTTGCCGTTGAATAGTTACAACGCGGATAGCGTTTATAAAGAAATCGCCCTTTTGCCGCAAACTGGCACCATCGTTACCGGTAACATTCTCGAAAATCTGACGATGTTCGACGCCAGCCTGAATGAGGAAGCGCTGAGACTTGCGCAAAAGCTGGGGTTGGATCGGATAGTCGCGGGCATGAAGCTGGGTTATGAAACGCCCCTCGGTGAGGGCGTGGCGCATACGTTGCCGGCCGGGGTGCGCCAGATTATCACCATCATCAGAGCGCTGGTACGCAAGCCGAGTGTCATCCTGTTCGACGAGGCCAACATTTCGCTGGATATGCAAGGCGACCAGTTGTTGCGCGACTACTTCGCCGAGCTCAAGGGTAAGTGCACCATGGTGCTGGTGACACATCGTCCTTCGCTGATCGCGCTTGCGGACAAGGTCTATTCCCTGATCGACGGTCGTCTGCAGGAGGGAGTGGTTGAGACTCGTTCCGAGGCGGCGGTCGCTGCTTCCTCGGATATTTTCTTCTTTCCCGATCGTCCCGAGGGTACGGAGGATCTTTCGGTCATCGTCCGGCGCCAGTTCGACGAAGAATCCGATTTTTCCATTTGCCTGCTGCCGCTACTGAAAGCCTGTCAATGGCAAGGGCAACCGCGTGAGTTGGCGGAAGCCATGCCGCATCTGGTAAGCCGTTTGGAGCTTTCTGGATTGTGTTCGGTAATGGCCAACCTGGAGCTTTTCCCCAAACACCTCGATGGCAATCTGGCGCGCTTGGACGCGCGCTTGATGCCCTGTCTTTTCGTGCCGCACAATCAGCCAGCAATGGTGGTTTTGAAGGAGCTGCCAAACGGGACTTTGCTGGTATTCGACAGCGCCCAGCGTGCTGAAATCGAGATCGATCCGCCGTCGGAGAGCGGGGAGGTCTTTCTCTTCCGAAAAAAGGAGCTCTCCCCCAAGGAGCGTCGCCCCGAATCCAACTGGATCGGCTCGTTGATGTTGCGCTTCCGTAACCATATTTTACTGGCGTTTGTGCTGACGATTGCGGGTGCATTTCTCGGCCTTGCGCCACCTTTGTTCGTCAGGTCGATTTACGATCATGTGTTGCCGACCGGCGACATTGCGATGGGCGCCTACCTGATGATCGGGGTGGCAATCGCCATTGCCGTCGATGGATTTTTGCGCAATCTCAAGGGGCGAGTCATGGCCTTCATCGGGGGACGTTTTGAATATATCCTGGGAAATAGCCTGTTTAAACGCATCATCACGTTGCCGGCAGCCTCCATCGAGGGTGCATCGGTCAGCCAGCAAGTGGGGCGTATCAAAAGCCTGGAGAGTTTGCGCGACTTCTTCGTGGGGCCGCTTTCCGTGCTCGCATTTGAAGTGCCCTCTACCATGGTGCTGGTGGTTGCCATTGGGGTAATTAACCCATGGGTATTATTGGTGATCCTGGCGTCCGCACTTTCATTCACCCTGCTGGGTCTCTTGAAGCATAAAAATAGCGAGAGATCGGTGACGAGTTCATCCCGGCTTGCGTCAATGCGTTGGGAATTTCTGAACGAAACATTGACCGATATGCGTCCGATTCGTTCCGTCGGGGTTGGGTCATCGTGGGTTGGCCGTTTCCGGGAAATGAGCGGAAGATCGGTTATGGCCAATTTCCGCGATCACCAGGTACATGCACGCATCACAAGCATTGCGCATATCGTGGGTTCCACTACCGGTCTGGTGGCGCTGGCGCTGTCGGCCTATCTGGCCATTAACGGCCAAATCAGCGGCGGCACCATGGTGGCGACCATGATGATTCTATGGCGCGTAACCAGTCCGTTGCAGAACATATTCATGGCGGCAACCGGGCTTGTACGCATTCGAGCCAATATTCGTCAGGTAGAGAACTTGATGCGTCTTCAAGGCGAATCGGACGTTGGGGCAGCCCAGACCATACGTCCCACCGTGCAAGGCTCCTTGAGTTTTGCGCGGGTGTCCTTTCGCTACGTCGCCGACGCAGATCCCGCCTTGCTGGGTGTATCGTTTTCGGTGGACCCGGGGCAGGTCGTGGTGATTGCTGGAGGAAACGGTTCCGGCAAGTCGACCCTGCTCAAGCTGATCGAACGCGTTTACATCCCCCAGGCGGGTACTATTCGACTCGACAATGTGGATATTCGCCAGCTCACAGCTGCCGATTTGCGCGCCAAAATCAGTTACATGCCGCAGCACTGCGAGCTGTTCTACGGTACGGTGGCGCAGAATCTGCGCCTGGTGCACCCAGCTGCAACTGAAGAAGAGCTGAATTGGGCCGTTGAAATGGCAGGACTTGCCGAGGATATTGCCGCGCTGCCGGAAGGGTTCAACACCCGCATTTCCAACAGCCGCTCGGATCAACTTCCGCATGGGTTTCGTCAGAGGCTCTCACTGGCACGAACTATCCTCAAGCCTGCTGCCATCGTGTTGCTTGATGAACCTGGCACCGGCATGGATCAGGCCGGGGAAGAAGCATTGATCCGTTGTATCGAATGGCTGCGTGGTCGTGCCACGCTAATCATGGTGTCGCATCGACCTGGGCACATGCGGCTGGCGGATTTCGTCATCCTGATGCAGCGCGGCAATGTGGTCTCCATGGGGGCTTTTGACAATATCAAAGATAAAATCATGACGGGGCTGAGCTAAAATGTTCTTCAAAAATAAAGAGAAACTTCGGGAATCAGGAGGGTCGGCCAAGACGCTGCTGGGAAGCAGGGAACGCCGCCTTCTTTCAGACTCCATCCATGTCGAAGAGGAATTGATTCCCGCCTTTGTTCGCCCCATCCTGTTCATCGTCGGTGCATTGGTGATTGGGTTTCTGGCATGGGCCGCCCTGACGAGTATGAAAGAAGTGGCGCGAGCGCCGGGTGAAGTTATTCCGTTCAGTAAAGCCAAAATGGTTCAACATCTGGACGGCGGCGTGGTCACGGAGTTGAACGTGGAAGAACGAAAGCTGGTCGAAGAGGGGCAGGTTCTATTGCGTATTGAAGGCTCTCAGGCGCTTGCCGAACTAGGGCAGATGGAAGCGCGACAGGAGTCCCTGCGTCTGCGCGAGGAGCGACTGCTGGCCTATACGGAGGGCAGGAAACCCAATTTTGCTGCACTTGTCGAAAATCAGTCCGATATGGTTTCCAGTCAGCGGGAAATATATGTCACGCAATTGGCCACACGTGCGTCGACCCTTTCCATCCTGGAACGGCAGATCAATCAGCGCAAGCAACGCGTCCATCAACTGGAAGCGGCCCTCGCTGTGGCAAAGGAGCATCTGGCCCTGACCGGCGAGATCTCCGACATGCGTGAAGATCTTGCCTCGCGCCGTCTGATAAACCGAACTGTGTTATTGGAAACCCGACGCGCAAAGCTTACGGCCTCAGGCGAGGTGGCGCGCTTGACAGACGAAATTGGCGTTTCCCAGCAAGAGTTGGCAGAGGTTCAAAGTCGCTTTACCGATACCCAAAATCAAATGCGGCGCGATGCCTTGGCCGAGTTA
>CALMWM010000472.1 GCA_937873435.1 uncultured Gallionellaceae bacterium | reverse complement strand
TCCTTCCACTTGCCGGGCGTTGCACCGGTTTCATTGGCGACGTGATGCGCCTCATCGTTGAGCACCGCCACCCGTGCGCCCGTGCCCCTGAGGCTGTCGCGGATGGATGAATTCACATGCTCAAGAATGGCGTGATAGTTCTCCACGCACAGCGCCCCGTCAACGATGGTTTCCGAAGCGTTGATGACGCGCGGCGTCGCAATGCGCGCCTCCGGCGGCATCAAGTCGCGCAGGGTGGCGTTTGTAGCCAGTTCCTTGAACTTGCCCAGCAAGCCGGATTCGATAGTGTTAGAGGGACACAGCACCAGTACGCGATCCACCGCGCCTTCTGCCAGCAGAATGGCGGCAACGCCATAGAGCACAAAGCTCTTACCCGTGCCCGTTGCCAAGTCGAGCGAACAGGCAAGCTGTTCGGGCAACTGCAAATGCGGCTGCATCGAATCCCAGCGGCTCCAGCGGTGGTGCAGTTCCTCGTTTGCCTCGAAATTCTCTTTCGCCAACTGGCGCAGGTTGGCATACCGCCCGCCCAGCCAATAACTCAGCACGGTGCGAATGGCCGTCTTCTGGTACTCTCGATGCCCGCACAGCGCATCCAGAAACGCTTCGTAGCGGGTTTCGTCCCAGTGGGCCGGATCGTGCGGGCGAACCGCGAGCAGCAAATCCTCGTTGCGAAATGTGCGGCGGTCTTCCGTGCGGCGGGCGGTAGCATTCATGTTTTCTTGCTCTTGGTCTTTGTGGCCTTCTTGGCGGCTGGCAAAGCTGTGCGCGTGGCTTTGCCAGGTTTTGCCGGAGCGAAATCGGTGGCTGGAATGACCAGCCGTGCCTCGTTGCCGTAAATATCCACCAGCACAGCCATGATCTTCTCGCCTAGCCGGTTGGCGGGAAAGCGCACCTCCCAGGCAGCCGCTTCGATAGCCCCGGCGTAAAACACCTCGTCCAGGTCAAACACATCGGCCTCGGCATCGTAGTCGTAATCCAGCATCACCATCGACAGCGTTTCGCGGTTGCCGCGCTTCTGCATCGGCTCGCGCACGGCGGCCTCGCTGTAAAAGCTGTTGATGCGGATGAACGCTTCTTCCAGTAATTCGCCCTCGGGATTGCCCCGACCCACGGCGTAGTCCAGCTCAGGCGTCTTGATGAAATCGAAGCCAACGGCATCCACCGTATCGTTCACCGCCATCTCGTCCGCTGGCTGCTTCAAGGCCATGAATTCCCGCTGGTGCAGCTCGTGGATGATGGAATACGGAATGCGCAGGGCGTAATAGCGCACGTCGCCGATCTGGATGTAATCCTGCTGAAAGTCGAAGGCCAGCGACGGCGCAATGATGAACATGCGCGTGCCGATTTTCGACCCGGCTGCCTCGTGCATGGAGCGCAAGGTGTCCTCGGTGATCGTCGCCCCGCCTTGCTGCCGATGGTCGAACACCTGCACCGGGCAGGCTTTCAGCGTGCCGTCGAACTGAATGCCGCCGATGCGCTGTGGCTCGTCCTGACAGCCGAACAGCGTGAGCGC
>CALMWM010000471.1 GCA_937873435.1 uncultured Gallionellaceae bacterium | reverse complement strand
GTCGCTGACGGCCTTTTGCAGCGATGCGCGCACGCTGGCCGACAAGGGCTCATAGCGCTGCGCGCCGGCGTGGGCCAGCAGTGGCGACAAGCAAGCCAGCAGCATGAACAGCTTGAGTGCACGCCTGGTTAAACTCGCACAAGAATCAAAATTGCGCACGCCCGGCCCCCCCTAACGAATCAAACGCATCATAAGCCCGTAACATAAGGCCGTAATCCCGCCGGATGCCACCAATCCCACCCAGAACCCCCACCCCGATTTAATGAAAAAGGGCAGCAGCAAAAAAAGCGCAAGTGAGGGAAGCACCAGCCAGAAAACATTCAGGGACAACTCGGAAATTTTACCCAAATCGCCCGTATCCAGATAGACCCAAATAAACGCCAACACCGATGTCACCGGGATAGAGGCCAATAACGCGCCAAGATACGTGCTGCGTTTTGCAGTTTCCGCGATCAGTACGATCAGCACTGCGGAGAGCAGCACCTTGGCAACGTAAATCATCCCAGCTTCGACAGCACGAACGTTACCGCTTCCTGCAAGGAAATCGCAGTGGCTTTCTCGTCGCGGCGTCCCTGGTATTCGAGGTTGCCTTCCTTGAGGCCGCGTTCACCGATCACCAGGCGATGCGGGATGCCGATCAATTCGAGGTCGGCGAACATCACGCCGGGACGCTCGTCGCGGTCGTCGAGCAGTACTTCGACCCCGGCGGCGGTCAGTTCGGCATAGAGCTTCTCGGCGGTATCGCGCACCAGTTCGCTGCGATTGATCCCGATCGGCGCCAGCGCCACCTGGAACGGCGCCATTGCCAGCGGGAAGGCGATGCCGCGCGGGTCGTGGTTCTGTTCGATGGCGGCGGCGACGATGCGCGACACACCGATGCCATAGCAACCCATTTCCATTACTTGTTCCTTGCCGCGCTCGTCGAGATAGCGGGCGTTCATCGCTTCGGAGTACTTGGTGCGCAACTGGAAGATATGCCCCACTTCGATACCCCGGCACAACTCCAGGCTGCCCTTGCCGTCCGGGCTGGGATCGCCTTCCACGACGTTGCGGATGTCCACCACTTCCTTCAACTCCGGCAGATCGCGCCCGAAGTTGACGCCGGTGAGGTGGTAGCCGTCCTCGTTGGCGCCGCAGACGAAGTCCGCCATGTTTGCGACGGCACGATCGGCGATGATCGGAATAGTCAGCCCAACCGGACCCAGCGAGCCGACCGAGCAACCTACGGCGGCACGAATCGCGGCATCGGCGGCAAAAGTCACCTCCCCGCCCAACTGGATCAGCTTGCCGGCCTTGACCTCGTTCAGCTGGTGATCGCCGCGCAGCAGCAGCGCGACCGGGCCGTCCTTGCCTTCGACGATCAGGGTCTTGACGGTCTGCGCGGCAGGCACTTTGAGGAATTCGCTGATTTCCTCAATGCTGTGCTTGCCGGGCGTGTGCACCTTCTCCATTGCCTTGCTCGGAGCGGGGCGCGGCGAAGCGGGGGAAACGGCTTCGGCCAGCTCGACGTTGGCGGCATAATCGGAAGCCGGGCAGAAGGCAATGGCATCCTCGCCGGAATCGGCCAGCACGTGGAATTCGTGGGAGCCGGTGCCGCCGATTGCCCCGGTATCCGCTGCCACGGCGCGGAATTGCAGGCCGAGGCGGGTGAAGATGCGGCTGTAGGTTTCGTGCATTACTTGATAGGTCTGTTGCAGGCTGGCGAAATCGGTGTGGAACGAATAGGCGTCCTTCATCACGAATTCGCGGGCGCGCATCACGCCGAAACGTGGGCGGATCTCGTCGCGGAACTTGGTCTGGATCTGGTAGAAATTGATCGGCAGCTGGCGGTAGCTCTTGATCTCGCGGCGCGCCAGGTCGGTAATGACTTCCTCGTGGGTT
>CALMWM010000470.1 GCA_937873435.1 uncultured Gallionellaceae bacterium | reverse complement strand
TATTTAGTGGGGATATAGAAACCATGAATGCTGTCACGTCAGATGAGACAAATACATTCGAGTTTAATGCTGCTCTGCTTGGTCAACTCGCTACGAGTGCGCTCAGTCGGGCTCGCCTCTATCACTTTTTCGAGCTGGCTTTGGCGCACCCCGGTGAAGAGGGCTACGATTACTTTCAACAGGAATCGACCGAAAAGGAATTTCTGGAGAGTTATTCCGGCCTGCTGCGAAATGACGTAATGCTTTTGGAAAAAGGAACCGCGTCGGCCAGAGCGTTTTTCTCCAAGCTGCAAAAACACTCCTACGAGGATGTGGAAGCGGCGCATATCTCGCTGTTCTCAGCGAATTACCCATATCTCCCTTGCCCACCCTACGGTTCGCTGTTTACGGCAATCGATAGTGATAAGCGGCTGGAAGAAATGCTGGCAATCAAAGTCTTTTACCAGAAAAACGGCGTCGATATAGCTGAAACCTTCGATGACTTGCCCGATCATCTTTGCGTGGAACTGGAGTTTTCCCAATTGCTGTGTTTCCGAGAAAATGAAGCGTCAGCCAAAGAAGATTTCGGGGTTCTCGCTGGGATATGGAAGGCCCAAGCAGAGTTTCTGGACAAGTTCCTGCTGCCACTTGGTAACAACTTGGCTGAACTTGCTGTCGCCTCAAAGCTCGACAACCTGTATGGCGACTTGCTCGAAGCAATGCGTTGCTTCCTGCTGCAACATCGCGGGGAACTCACTGCGACTGTGGAATCTTCATCACTCAATCAGGAGGATCAGACATGAAAACTATCCTTGCTCTGTCACTGTTCGCAGGAATGGCAACTGTATTGGCTTCACCGCTGGCTGCTGCTGAAACGAAAGAGAAACCGATGAAAGTCGTGGCTGTAGCCAACATGTGGGGCGATAAGCCAACTCCCCATTTCAAGGCGACGGGCAAGCCCGTTTCCGCCCGGCGTGGCGAACTGGTTTTCATCGATCATTGCGCGATCTGTCATGGACTGCATGGCAAGGGAGACGGTCCGCGCTCAGCATTTTTCCAGCCAGGGGTACAGTACATTCCCGATCTCACCGTTGCGGCCTTTCTGAAGGATCGCGATCAGCAATTGCTGGAAAATATACGCGAAGGCTTGCGCCGTTTCCCCGAACCGGCTTACGTGATGCCACAGTTCAAGTACATCCTGTCCGACGAGGAAATCCATAGCGCGTTAGCCTACGTCAAGACACTTTCCGGCAAGTCTACGAAATCCAAGTAAGCCAGGCTTGGCATTCGTTTTACCGCGAACTGGCATTTTTCTTTCAACTAAACAGGAGCTGGTTATGAGCAAAATCGCTACGTTGGTTTTTTCCTTGGGTATGTTGTTTGCTGGTGGCAGTTTGGCGGCAGACGACATGAATAAGAGCTCCATGCCGAAGGACAGCATGAAACCGGACGCCATGTCAAAGGATGGCATGAAGAAGGACGCTATGCCGAAAGACGGTATGAAAAAGGATGCGATGTCCAAAAAGGATGGCATGAAGAAGGACGCTATGCCGAAAGACGGCATGAAAAAGGATGCCATGGTCAAAGAGGAAATGCCCAAGGGTGAAATGAAAAAGTAAATCAGGTTAATAGCCTTTCCTCCGGACGGCTGAAACGGATCGTTCGGAGGGTATTGTTCCGCGAGCCATGGCGGGTGCCGAAAACAGGGTGTCGCCGTTGTGTTGACTGCTTGATCCCAATAAACATTGATGATCTTTTTGTCGGTATTTTGCGAAGGTCAAGGTGCATCGTCCACTATGAACTAGAAAATACCTTGATGTGGGATCGTGCCGAAATCCAGAATTAGAACTTACTCTCC
>CALMWM010000469.1 GCA_937873435.1 uncultured Gallionellaceae bacterium | reverse complement strand
ATGGCCGCAAGGCGACCTTTTTTGAAGGTGACGAAGCCGAAGTGACGCACGTGGATTTTACCGATCCCTACTGCGAAACAATGCGCCAGCGCGCCATGGTAGCGGCTCGCCAGGCAAACGTACCCTTTGCCGAAGGCGGTGTGTATGCTGCCGTGCAGGGGCCGCGCCTGGAGACCAGCGCGGAGATTAACCGGCTGGAACGCGATGGCGCCACCATGGTGGGAATGACCGGAATGCCGGAAGCCGTACTGGCGCGCGAACTGGGGCTGTGCTACGCGACCATAGCGGTGATCGCGAATTATGCTGCCGGGCGGGGTACCAGCCAGCATGGTATCCAATTCAGCGACCTGGACGCGGTACTGTGTCCGGCGATGGAGCATGTGCGCTTGATTCTTGAGCAAATGGTGGCGATAGATGGGGATTGATCAACGGACAGGCTGGATTCGCTAGGGCTGACTTGGGGTGAGCGACGACCTGGTCAAAAAATATGCTGACGCGTTCGGTTTTCACCAACGTGGAAACCTGGTCGAGGCCGAGTCGTTATATCGGCAAGTCGTCGAAGCCAATCCTTATCATGCCGATGCCTTGCATCTGTTGGGGGTGGTTGCCTTCCAGCGCGGTGACAATGTCACCGCCGAAGAAATGTTGCGCAAGGCGGTAGCCTTGAAGGGACGGGTTCCCGATATTCGTTTTAATCTGGCGACAGTGTTGGCGGCTGCGGGCAAGCGTGACGAGGCAGAAGCAGAGATTCGAGTGGTGCTAGATTTGCGTCCGCAGGACGCGGGAGCATTGAGCAGCTTGGCCGATTTGTTGCAGTCGCGAAGCGCATTCGACGAAGCGGAAGAGTGTAGCCGCCGTGCTGTGCGTCTGAATCCGCTGAACGCCGAAGGTCATTTCAATCTCGGCAATTTGTTGAAATTAACCGGGAGGTTGGCGGAGGCCGAAGCCGAGTTGCGAGAGGCGCTCCGTTTCGATCCTGGCTATGTCGATGCCCATATTAATCTGGGCGGTTTGTTGTGCGAGCAGGAGCGATTTGAAGAGGCTGAACACTACCTGAAGACATCGCTGGAACTGCGCAGCGATAGCCCGGAAGCGCTGAATAGCCTGGCGGTGATTATGCGTGGCACAGGGCGGATCGAAGAAGCGGAAACGCTGCTGAGCAATGCGCTCAAGCTCAAGCCGGACTATGCGGAAAGCTACAATAACCTGGGCGCGGTGCTCAGGGATATGGGACGCTTTGAAGAGGCGGAAGCGGCGTTGCACGAAGCGCTTCGAATCAGGACGGATTACGCATCGGCACATGCTAATTTGGGCAATGTTTTGCTGGATCGAATGCGTACCGGCGAGGCCAAGGCCGAATATTTGGAGGCGTTGCGGTTAAATCCGGACTATGTGGAAGGCCATTGGAACATCGCATTGCTCTATTTGATGAATGGCGATTTCGAGAATGGCTGGAGTGAATACGAGTGGCGTCTGAAACGCGGCGAACTCAAACATCTTTACCCCGACCTCCAGGCGCCATTGTGGCAGGGTGAAGATTTAGCGGGCAAAACGCTACTGCTGTATGCCGAACAAGGGTTGGGCGATACGCTTCAATTCATTCGCCTAGCTCCTTTACTGACGCAACGGGGGGGGCGGATTATTCTGGAATGCCAGCCCGCGCTGAAACGTTTACTGGGTTCGGCTAAAGGCATCGATCAGATCGTGGCGAAGGGAGAAGTGCTTCCCCAGTTCGATTTCCAGTGTCCGTTGCTCAGTCTGCCGCACCGGTTGAATGTGACGCTGGAAAGCATCCCGGCGGAAATGCCCTACCTGACGGCAGAGACGGTGTTAACCAAGCGTTGGCAGGAAAGGCTGGCGAGCTATCCGGGGCTGAAAGTCGGGCTGGTCTGGGCAGGCGATCCGCGCAAGAGCGATCTCGACGCCAATCGCATCGATCGGCGCAGGAGTATGCGGTTTTCAGTGCTTTCTCCATTGTTCGGGATCGCCGGCGTGTGCCTGTTCAGTTTGCAGAAAGGTGAAGCATCCGCCCAGGCGGAGCGCGAGGTACGAGAGGGACGTTTGATAGATTTCACCAATGAACTGGATGATTTCGCCGATACCGCGGCGTTGGTGGAAAATCTGGATTTGGTGATCAGCGTGGATACCTCGGTGGCGCATCTCGCGGGTGCATTGGGCAAGCCGGTGTGGCTGCTGTCGCGTTTCGACGGCTGCTGGCGCTGGCTGCTGGATCGCGACGATACGCCGTGGTATCCCACGATGCATTTGTTTCGCCAGCAAACGCAGGGAGACTGGGAGGAAGTGGTTTCCCGGGTGGCGAAGAAATTGGGAGATACCGCAAAAGCATGACAACCCGCGCCGGATAGGCCAATAACGGCGCTATATCCATATCTTGGAGGCAAAATGTTTAACGATAAATCGGTGTTGATTACCGGAGGAACGGGTTCCTTCGGCAAAATGTTCATCAAAATGCTGTTGAAGCGCTACCGGCCCAAGCGGGTGGTGGTGTTTTCCCGCGACGAACTCAAACAGTTCGAAATGCAGCAGGATTTCAATGCGCCGCAGATGCGTTACTTCCTCGGCGATGTGCGCGACCGGGAGCGCATGGTGCAAGCCATGCGCGGTATCGACTTCGTGATCCACGCTGCTGCACTGAAACAAGTGCCGGCTGCCGAATACAACCCGACCGAGTGCATCAAGACCAATATCCACGGTGCGGAAAACGTGATTTTCGCGGCCCTGGAAAACGGCGTGGAGAAGGTCATCGCGCTGTCCACAGACAAGGCGGCTAACCCGATCAACCTGTACGGCGCGACCAAGCTGGTATCCGACAAGCTGTTCGTTGCCGCCAACAACCTCGCGGGCGGGCATAAAACGCGCTTTTCCGTGGTGCGCTACGGCAATGTGGTCGGGTCGCGCGGCTCGGTGGTGCCGTTCTTCGACAAGTTGATCGCCAGCGGGGCGACCGAACTGCCGATCACTCACGAGCGCATGACGCGCTTCTGGATTACTCTGCCGGAGGGCGTCGAGTTCGTGTTCAAGAACTTCGCGCGGATGCAGGGCGGCGAGATCTTCGTGCCGAAGATACCCTCCGCCAACATGACCGATCTGGCGGCGGCGATGGCGCCGGGGCTGCCGATCAAGATCGTGGGCATTCGTCCCGGCGAAAAACTGAACGAGATCATGTGCCCGTCGGATGATTCGCATTTGACGCTGGAGTTCCACGACCACTTCGTGATCCGGCCTTCGATCACTTTCACATTCTCATCCGACTACACCACCAACCTGATCGGTGAAACCGGCCAGCCGGTGGCGCAGGGATTCGAATACAACTCGGGCAATAATCCGCATTTCCTGAGCGTCGAAGAACTGCGCGCCATGGAAAGGTCGGATGTATGATCCCTTACGGGCGGCAGGACATCAGCGAAGCCGACATTGAAGAGGTCGTTGCCGTTCTCCGTTCCGACTGGCTGACGCAGGGGCCGGCTATCGATCGTTTTGAAACAGCCCTGGCCGCCTATTGCGGCGCGAAACATGCTGTAGCGGTCAGTAACGGCACGGCAGCACTGCATTTGTCCTGCCTGGCTGCGGGGCTGAAGAGCGGGGAGCGCTTGTGGACTTCCCCGAACACCTTCGTGGCCTCGGCTAACTGCGGCTTGTACTGCGGCGCCAGCGTCGATTTCGTCGATATCGACCCGGCCACTTTCAACATGAGCGCGGTTGCCTTGCAGACCAAGCTGGAAGCTGCGGCACGCGACGGGCAATTGCCGCAGATCGTCATTCCCGTGCATTTCGCCGGCCAGCCCTGCGATATGGCGGAAATCCGCCGCTTGTCGGAACAGTATGGGTTCCGCGTGATCGAAGATGCCTCCCATGCCTTGGGCGGCGACTACCGTGGCGAAAAAATCGGCGCCTGTAGCCATTCGGAGATGGCTGTGCTGAGCTTTCATCCGGTCAAGATCATTACCACCGGAGAAGGCGGAGCGATCCTCACCAATTCGACGGAACTCTACGAAAAACTGCGGAGGCTGCGTACCCATGGCATCGTGCGCGAGCCGCACCTGATGGAGAACCAGCCTGATGGGCCGTGGTATTACGAGCAGATTGAGTTGGGCTTCAATTACCGCATCACCGATATTCAGGCCGCGCTGGGAACCAGCCAGTTGCGCCGGGCCGACCAATTCATCGCCCGCCGTCGCATGTTGGCGGAGCGTTACCAGCGCGGCTTGGCGGGATTGCCGCTGGTTTCCCAGATGCCGCTCGACGGCGGGGTATCGGCTTGGCATTTGTATGTGGTGCGCCTGAAAGCGGCGCGCGTGGGACACCGCGAGTTGTTCGAAAAACTGCGTGCGGCGGGGATAGGGGTCAATCTGCACTACATCCCGGTGTACCGTCAGCCGTATTACCAGCGGCTGGGCTTCTCCGCCGGGAATTTTCCCGAAGCGGAAGCCTACTACCGCGAGGCGATCAGCCTGCCGCTGTATCCGGGATTATCCGAAGCGGCGCAGGATAGCGTGATCAACCAACTTGTTAATTTACTGGGATGACCGACCATGAGTTTTAAAATCCGTGACCGTGTGGTGGGAGATGGGACACCTTGCTATGTGACTTTCGAAGCCGGGCCGACCCACTCGGGACTGGACAGCGCCATCGAACTGGTGAGAATGGCCGCGGCTGCGGGGGCCGATGCGGTCAAATTCCAGATTTTCGACCCGGATCGCCTGGTGGCGGACAAGAAGCAGCCGTTCAGCTACGACATCCTGGTGAATCGCGCAACCGGCGAGGCGCGTACCATCACCGAACCGCTGTACGACATTTTGTCGCGCCGCTACCTGAATCCGGCGGAATGGAAAAAAGTCAAAGCGGTGGCGGACGAGTTGAACCTGGCGTTCTTCGCCACGGTGGGATTCGAGGACGACATTAGCCTGCTGACAGAAATGGGTTGCGATTCGATCAAGATTGCCTCGTCCGACGTCAATCATTACCCCTTGATCCGCCTGGCAGCGCGTACCGGCATGTGTATCCAGATCGATACCGGCAGCTCTACGCTGGGGGAGATCGAAAAGGCGGTGGATGTGATACTCGCCGAGGGCAACGACAAGATCATCATCCACCAGTGTCCATCCGGCTACCCGGCGCGGCTGGAGAGTATCCATCTGCGCATGATCCAGACCCTGAAAGCCATGTTTCCCTTCCCGGTGGCGTTCTCCGACCATACGCCAGGCTGGGACATGGACATTGCCGCGCTGGCGGTGGGGGCCAATCTGGTGGAAAAAACCATCACCAAGGATAGGACCACCCCCAGCGTCGAGCATCTTTTCTCGCTGGAGGGCGATGATCTGGCGGGCTTCATCCGGGCGTTGCGCGATGTCGAGACCGCATTGGGCCAGCCGCGCCGGGTGTTGAGTGAGGTCGAACTGGAGCGGCGGCGCAAATTGCGCCGCAGCATGTTCGCCAAACGCGACCTGCGCGCCGGCGAGGTGGTGAGCGAGAGCGACATCGATTTCCGCCGTCCCGGTACCGGCTTGCAGCCTGATTTTCTCGACGGAGTGGTGGGCAAACGCCTGGTTGCCGATGTGAGCGCCGGACACATGTTCGCCTGGCAGGATTTGGCCGAATAAACTATGGATACGCGGAAAATTGCCGTTATCGACTATGGCATGGGCAATTTGCGCTCGGTGCTGAATGCCTTGCATCAGGTCGGCGCGGAGGGCGTGCTGGTGAGCGATCCCGAGTCGGTATCCGCTTACCGCAAGATCATTCTGCCGGGGGTGGGAGCGTTCAACGAGGCCATCACCAACCTGAACCGGCTCGGCATGGCGCAGGCACTCGGCGAAGCGAAAAATAACGGCGTGCCGCTACTCGGCATTTGTTTGGGAATGCAACTGATGTGCAAGATTTCCGAAGAAGATGGGCTCCACCAAGGCTTGGGCTGGATCGACGCGGCGGTGCGGCGTTTTCCCGAGCAGCCGGGATTGAAAGTGCCGCACATCGGCTGGAACGACCTGAGCTTCCGCCGTTCGCATTACCTGGTGGAAGGCTTGCCGCCGCACCCGGACGTGTATTTCGTGCACAGCTACCGGGTGGAGTGCGCCGATCCGTCGGACGTGCTGGCTACCTGCGACTACGGCGGCGAATTCACCGCCATATTCGCACGGGAAAACGTGATGGGCATCCAGTTTCACCCGGAAAAGAGCCAGGCCATCGGGCTGCGCATTCTGAAGAATTACGTCGAGTTCGCGCCATGCTGAAAAAACGCCTGATCGCCGTGCTCATCCTGCGTGACGGCCAAGTGGTGCAGAGCGTGCGTTTCAAGCACACCAACGTGATTCACTCCAATGCCATACACGCGATCGAGTGCTTCAATAAATGGGCGGTGGACGAGATCGTGATTCTCAATGTTTCACGCGACGCCGCATCGCGCGAGCAGTTCGCCGAGGTGGTGGGGAACATTTCATCGGAATGCTTCGTGCCGTTGACCGCGGGCGGCTGGATTACCGACATGGAGTATGCCGGACAGTTGCTGCGCAGCGGCGCCGACAAACTGTGCATCAACACGGCTTTTCTGGACGATCCCGAACTGGTCAAGGCGCTCTCGTTGCGTTACGGGCGCCAGTGCATCGTCGCTTCGATGGACGTCAAGGCGGACGAGGCGGGCGTCAGGGTGATGGTGGATCGCGGCAGCCGCGACACCGGCAGCGATCCGGTCGCCTGGGCGCAGCGGGCTGCGGAACTGGGCGCAGGAGAGATCTTCTTCAATTCCATCGACCATGATGGAAATCGCAAGGGCTATCATCTGGATGTGTTGAAACAGGTCTGTTCCGCCGTGGATGTGCCGGTGATCGCCTTTGGCGGGGTATTCCAATGGCAGGATCTGGTCGATGGTATCCACGCCGGCGCTGCCGCAGTTGCCGCAGCAAATATTTTTCACTATACCGAGCACAGCACCAAGAAAGCCAAGCGTTTCATGGCTGAGGCGGGCGTGCCGGTGAGAAGCGAGGGAAGCCATGAATTACTGCAAACGTTGTCTGTATCCTGAAAATTCCAAACCCACCATCATCTTCGACGATGAGGGGGTGTGCAGCGGTTGCCGTTATCACGAAAGCCGCAAGCATGTGGAGGTGGATTGGTCGGAACGCCAGAAAATGCTGGAAAAAATCCTCGACGAAGCGAAGCAGATGGCGCGCCAGCGCGGCAACAGCCACGACTGCATCGTGCCGGTTTCCGGTGGCAAGGATTCCCATTTCCAGGTGTGGCTGCTCAAGGAAAAATACGGGATGAACCCGCTGCTGGTGACCTTCAACCATGCCTACAATTCCCCGGCGGGTCTGCGCAACCTGGAAAACCTGGTGTATCGCTCCGGTTGCGACCTGGTGCGCTATACCGCCGGACTCGACTCGGTGCGGCGCATCTCGCGCCACATGCTGGAAACCGTGGGCGATCTGACCTGGCATTACCATGCCGGGATTCGTACCTTCCCGTTCCAGGTGGCGGTGAAGTACAACATTCCGCTGATCGTCTGGGGCGAGCATGGCTTTGCCGAATTGACCGGTATTGTGTCGCTGGAGGATTTCGTCGAGTTCACCCGCTGGACGCGCAAGGAGCATGACATGCGCGGCTACGAGCCGCACGATCTGATCGGCAAGAACGGCATTACCCTGGGCGACGTGGCGCCCTACATCTACCCGAGCGATGAGGAAATCGAGCGTACCAACGTGCGCGGCATTTACCTCTCCAATTTCTACACCTGGGATGCCAAGGTGCAGGGCGAAACCATGATCAAGGAGTGGGGCTTTTCGCCGGTGGCCTACGAGCGCGACCGCACCTTCAACCTGTATGCCAAGATCGAAGACCACGCCAATGATGTGCATGATTACCTGAAATATCTCAAATTCGGCTATGGCCGTGCCACCGACGATGCCAGCATGGAGATCCGTCACGGACGCATGACGCGCGAGGAGGGGATCGCCATGGTCAAACGCTACGATGCGCGCGAGCCGTCGTCGCTGGACTACTATTGCGAATTCCTGGGCGTTTCCAAGAGCCAGTTTTATGCCTTGGTGGACA
>CALMWM010000468.1 GCA_937873435.1 uncultured Gallionellaceae bacterium | reverse complement strand
GCCCTCGCCTGCCAGAATCGCCCGCGCACCCGGCAGCCGGCGGCGCGCCGAGCGCCACGCGTGGAAGGTGGAATCGTCGGGCGGCGCCGCCAGCGGCATCCAGCCCGCCGCACTGGAACCGGGAACCGTGGTGGAGATGCAGGAGCTGTATTTCAACACCCCGGCGCGCCGCAAGTTTCTCAAGTCCGAAGCCACCGAGTACGGACATTGCGAAGAAATGTTCCGGCGCGTGGTGTTGAGCCGCAGCGACATCGGCTTCTCCCTTCCGCATAATGCCCGCAAGGTCTGGCACCTGCCAGCCGCGACAGTCGAAAGACGGGTGGCGCAATTGCTCGGCGATGAGTTCGCCGCCGATTCGGTGGCGCTCGACGAGCAAAGCGGCAAGCTGCGCCTGTGGGGGCTGGCGAGCCTGCCCGGCTTTACCCGCAGCGGGCGCGATGCCCAGTATTTCTACGTAAACGGCCGCTTCGTGCGTGACCGCCTGATCAGCCATGCGATCCGCGAAGCCTACCGCGACATCCTCCACCACGAGCGCCATCCGGCATTCGTGCTGTTCCTCGAACTGCCGCCGGAAGAGGTGGATGTAAACGTCCACCCGACCAAGATCGAGGTGCGTTTCCGCGAAGGCCAGGCCATCCACCGCTTTATTTATCATGCGCTGAACAAGGCGCTTTCTGCCCCCATAATGCAACGCCGGGGCACCGAGCAAGCAGTGGCGACGCCTGCCCCGCAAGCAAGAGCCGTTTCAGCCTACGCCCCGCCGCGCCAGGCAGCGATCCCCCTGGGTGTGGCCGAACGCGACAACCTCTACCACACCCTATTCGGCCAAGTCGGGCGACCGGAAGTCCCCGCCGCCGAACCCCAGCCGGAAACCGCGCCACCGCTTGGCTTCGCCCTCGGGCAGCTGCACGGCGTATACATCCTGGCGCAGAACCAGCAAGGGCTGGTGATCGTCGATATGCACGCCGCCCATGAACGGGTGACTTACGAAAAACTCAAGGCCTCGCTGGATGGGCGCGAAATGGCGATGCAACCCCTGCTGATCCCAGTAACTTTCCACGCCGAGGCTCTGGATGTCGCGGTCGCCGAGGAGCACGCCGCGGCCTTGCACGCCATCGGGCTGGAACTGGCGGTGCTCTCGCCCACCACCCTGGCGGTGCGCGCCATGCCCGTGCTGCTGGGCGGCAGCGACCCAGTGCTGCTGGCGCGCGCGGTGCTCAAGGAAATCCGCGAATTCGGCGCTAGCGCCATGCTCACCGAACGCCGCAACCAATTGCTGGCGACCATGGCCTGCCACGCCTCGGTACGTGCCAACCGCCAATTGAGCGTCGCCGAAATGAACGCACTGTTGCGCGAAATGGAAGCCGCCGAACGCGCCGACCAGTGCAACCATGGTCGCCCGACCTGGCGCGAAATCGGCATGGCCGAACTGGACGCGCTGTTCATGCGCGGCAAATGAACTCCCCGGCAATTTTCCTGATGGGCCCCACTGCCAGCGGCAAGACCGGCGTGGCGGTCGAACTGGTGCAGCACTTGCCCTGCGAAATCATCAGCGTCGATTCGGCGCTGGTCTACCGCGACATGGACATCGGCACCGCCAAGCCCGACGCGGCGACGCTGGCGCTGGCGCCGCATCACCTGATAAACCTGATAGCACCGACCGAAAGCTATTCCGCCGCCCAATTCCGCCGCGATGCACTACGCCTGATGGCGGAAATCGTCGCGCGCGGCAAGATACCGCTGCTGGTCGGCGGCACCATGCTGTATTTCAAGGCGCTGTTGCACGGCTTGAGCGACTTGCCGGAAGCGGATGCCGAGTTGCGCGCGGAACTGGACGAAAAAGCCGGGCGACTAGGCTGGCCGGCGCTGCATGACGAACTGGCGCGCCTCGACCCGCCTACCGCGGCGCGCCTCAAACCGAACGACAGCCAGCGCATCCAGCGCGCGCTGGAAGTGTGCCTGCTCAGCGGCCAGCCGATGTCGGCCTTGTTCGGGCAGGCAGAGCAAGATGCCTTGCCCTATCGCACGTTCCAACTCGCGCTGGAACCCGGCGACCGCGCCGTGCTGCATCGCCGCATCGCCGAACGTTTCGACATCATGCTGGCCGCCGGCCTGGTGGAAGAAGTGCGCCGCCTGCGCGCGACCTATCCCCTAAACTCGACATTGCCGTCGATGCGTTGCGTCGGCTACCGCCAAGCCTGGCAATACCTCGATGGAGAATTCGATCTCGCCACACTACGCGAAAAAGGCATCGCCGCCACCCGCCAACTGGCGAAACGCCAACTGACCTGGTTGCGTAGTATGCCGGAAGTCCTGCGCTTCGATTGCTTGGCGCCGGACTTGGCTGCGCAGGTGCTGAGAGTGTTGCGTGAATCCGTGAAACTGTAGAAACCACGGCCCATGCCATCCGCAAAGGTGTTCGGGACTCGGACATAGTGCAATCCGCTTTAGCGCATTGCACCAAGTGGTGAAGGCAAGGTATTTCAGAAATTCGGCAGTAGTTGCATTCGGCGCAATTCCCTTCGGGGACTGTGCCTTACGCACTATTTATGGGCTACGCGGGTTGTTTGCCGAGCGGTTCGCCAGCATGGCCCGGAACGCGTCGAAAGCCTTTTGCATGATTTCCGGTTTGTGCGGAAAGAGGTCGATGGGATCGGTTGCGTGAACCCAGCCGGCATTGTCTGCTTCGAACAACAGCAAGCGTCCGTCTTGCGTCTCTCCGCAATCCAGGACGACATAGTCAAGTCCCAGCCTGGCGGCAATGGTGTTGAAAGCCGCACGGTGCCGGACGGCGAAATCGTTATCGAAGCTTTCCATCCATGCAGCTTCCTCGGCACGCTTTGGTGCGCTCAACGACATCCCTGCGGGAACGTAGTGGACTATCCAGTGTTCGGAGATCGCCAGATGACAGGCATAGGGTTGGCCGTCGATCAGGGCGATCCTGGCTTTGCGAAAGAGTCCGTCGTTGCTTCGATAATCGACATATTCGGCGACGAAATATTCCACGGCAGGATTAAGCTCGAAATAGGCGTCGAGCTCGTCGGCGCTGTCGAGTTTTGCCAGCCCTTTGCCGCCATGCGTATCGACCGGTCTGATGGTGATTGGAAATGCGCAGTTGCGGATCCGCTTGCTTTCAAGTCTCCACGTCTCGGGGATCAGCAGGCCGGGGATGTCGTTCAGTAGCCGATATGCGGTATCTCGCGCGCAATGCGCAATGTGTCGGGGATGGTTCAATACCGGTCGCGGCCATGCGTCTAGCAAAGATTCCAGGCGCGTGAGCAGCGGGCGGTTCTTGTCGGACTCGCTTAGCGCGACCAGCGCGACGTCGTGATCGGGAATGATTTCGGGCAGTGCCTGGTCGGGCAACAGGAACAACTGGTCAAGACGGATATCGCTGTTCTCGACGAGGTATTCGAGGGGGGTGTTATCCATCATATCGCCCGGCCCCATTAGCGCGAGCAAGCGGATTGCCGGGGCGGACGGCCCGGAGAGGCGATACAGGGAGCGCCTCTCCAGCGCCTTGGCTTGCATGTCGAGAGCGAATTCTTGCTGACCCAGGGCTTGCAGCAGATGGAACATCCGCATGAACAGATTGGCCGGATCGGAATCGGCAAGCGCCTGGGCGATCAGGTCGGGAATCGCCGCTGCGGGTACGCGCACGACGCTGGCCGAGGAAAGAATCGGAAGCAACTCGATTTCCTCCAGGCGGATTTCCGGCATAACGTCAGCTGCGGCCATCAAATGTAAATTTGAGCATCAAGCCAGTCCCAGCGCCGCCTTCTGCTTGGCGACGATCTGCGAAATACCACTCTGTGCCAGATCCAGCATCGCTTCCATTTCCTTGCGCGAAAACGGTGTGCCTTCGGCGGTTCCCTGCACTTCGACGAAACCGCCGCTGCCGGTCATGACGATGTTCATGTCGGTATCGCAGCCGGAATCTTCCAGGTAATCCAGGTCGAGTACTGGCACGCCTTGATACACGCCGACCGAGATCGCGGCGACGAAGTCGCGGATCGGGGTGACGGTGAGGAGCTTTTTCTGTAGCAGGTGGGATACCGCGTCGTGCAGTGCGACGAAGGCGCCGGTGATGCTGGCGGTGCGGGTGCCGCCGTCGGCCTGGATCACATCGCAATCGAGGTGGATGGTGCGCTCGCCGAGGGCTTTGAGGTCGACCACAGCACGCATCGAGCGTCCGATCAGGCGCTGGATTTCCTGGGTGCGTCCGGACTGCTTGCCCCTGGCTGCTTCGCGATCCATCCGGCTGCCGGTGGAGCGCGGCAACATGCCGTATTCGGCGGTGGTCCAGCCCTGGCCCTTGCCGCGCAGGAAGGGCGGCACTTTTTCCTCGACGCTGGCGGTGCAGATCACCTTGGTGTCGCCGAATTCGACCAGCACCGAGCCTTCGGCGTGTTTGGTGTAGTTGCGGGTGATGGAGATGTGACGCAGTTGGTCGGCTTGTCTTTGGCTGGGACGCATGTGATGGGGTTCCGCTGGTTGGGATAAAGATTGCGCATTATACGGATTTCATCCGCCATCTTCTCGACGCGAAGGACGCCCTTCTGTGGAAGCGACCTCCCGGTCGCGATAGTATCCTGGAAATCGCGACCGGGAGGCCGCTCCCACGGGGCGCCGTTCAGGTGGTGAGCTTGCGGTAGATGTCGGCGATTTTCAGGGGGAGGCGCTTGACGTCGTCGATCAGCGCGTAATTCACCGCGCCGTACATGTGCGGCAGGTACTGCGGGCCTTCCTTGTCGATGGTAATGCAGTAGGGGTGGATGCCGGCACGCTTGGCTTCGAGCAACGCCATGCGGGTGTCCTCGATGCCGTAGGTGCCGCGGTACTGGTCGTGGAAATCGTCGGGTTTGCCGTCGGAGAGGGTGATCAACAGGCGCACCCGCGCATCCACCTGGTTGAGGCGCCAGCTCAGGTGGCGGATGGCGGCACCCATGCGCGTGTAGTCGCGCGGGGTGACGGCTTCGATGCGGCGGCGTACGGTGTCGCCGTAGGGTTCGGCGAATTCCTTGATGGGGTAGACCTCGCAGTTGAGGCGGGTCATCCCGGAAAAGCCGTAAATTGCATAGCGGTCGCCCAGCTGCTCCAGCGCCTCGCACAGCAGCACCAGCGATTCGCGTTCGACGTCGTTGATCCAGCCCTTGGTCGAGCCGCTCATATCGACCATCAGCATCAGCGCCATGTTGCGCTCCACTTTCAGGCGGCGGCTGAAGACGTGTTCGCTGAGTTCCCGCCCGCAACGCAGGTCGGCGTAGGCCTCGACCAATGCATCAAAGTCGACATCGTCGCCGTTTTGCTGACGTTTCAGGGTGCGTTCCTCGCCGCGCAGCATTTCGAAGGCGCGTTTGAGCTGGTAAATCTTGCCGTGGTAGCGGGCGAGGGTGCGGCGGACGAAATCGTCGCCTTTCGGCGCTAGCGCCCTTTCGCGCAACATGCACCATTGCTTGCGGTAGTTGCGCCGCTCGTAATCCCATTCGGGGTAGGTGTAGGCATCCGCGGCGGAGGCGGCATCCTGGTTTTTTTGGGTTTTTCCCGCCTCGGGCGCGGAGGCGCCGGGGCCGGCGGGTACCAGGTATTCCGGCGGGATTTCGCCGAGATCGAGGGCGATCGAGCCGAGCAGTTCGCGTACTTTTTCAGGCGGGGCGACCGGCTTGCCGTCGAGGGTGACGACGATGTCGAGCGCGGCGCGCTCTTCTGCCTCCGCGGCGATGCCGGCACGGATTTCGGGCTGCGGCGCGTCTTCCCGGCGCGGCTGGATTTCGTCCAGCCATTTACCCAGCGCTTTTACCAGCGCGGCTTTTTCCTGCGGGATGCGCGTCTGCATGGCGAGGCGTACCAGCGCGGGGCGCAACTCGCCGACGTAGGGGCGCAACGGCGGCGGCTCGTGGGCCAGCGCGGCATCGAGCAGGGCGAGGCTGACGGCGACCCCGGCGCCCGGTGCGGCGAGTTGTTCGGCGAATCCGCCGGGGAGTGCGGGGCGTGCGCCGCCGTCGAGGGTGTCGAGGTCGCGCATCAGCCCGCCGAATATCTTGCGCAAGCGAATTTCCAGGCGCTCCGCTTCCAGTACGTTGAGCCAGGCCAGCGCGCGTTCGGGGTCGGGATAGGCTTCCAGACGCTCGAACCAGGCGCCGGCGAAGGTGCCGAAGCGTACCTGTGCCCACAAATGCGCGACCATGCCCTTGTAGAGCAGGAAATTGTCTTCCTTGCGCGGGTAATGTTCGAGGCTGGCGGGCAGGAAAAAAGTCGCGCTGTCGCTATGGGCGCAATCGCCCTCGGCAATCTGGAACTGGCGCCCGGCCAAGCCGCAGGCGAACAGTTCCAGCACCCCCAGCGCTTCGTCCAAATGCAGGCGTGTGGCCGCGCTGCGGCGTTCCTCGGCGAAGCGGGCGGGGTGGTTGAGCACCGCGAAGGCGGCCGACAGCCCGGCCTTGTCGTAGGCGTCCATGGCGCGCGCCAGCCAGCGCTCGATGTCGTCCGTCGCCATGCAGGCGAAGGCGGCGTTGGCCTGGCGCGCCATGCCGTAGGCCATCGTGGCGCTGTTGCGCGCCAGCACCGGGCCCCAGTGCAGCACGAATTCCTGTTGCGCGCGGGTCAGCAGGGCGAGCTGCGCCAGCAGTTTCTCGCCGCTGGCATCGTGCCAGGTGCTGGCGGGGAGGAATTCTTCAAGCAGGGGGCCGAGCTGGGCCGCCTCCAGCGCCGCTTCAGAAAACGGCGCTGATGAGCTCATTGAGCGCGGCGAGCATTTCCGGTTCGTCGGTCAGCGCCTGGGCGATGGCGCCCTGGCAGGCGATGCGCGGGGCGATGCCGCGCGCGATCAGCTTGCCGGCGTGCACCAGCAGGCGTGTCGAGGCGCCCTCGTCGAGGCCGTTGTGCTTGAGGTTGCGGGTCAGCCCTGCGAGATGTACCAGCTTGCCGGCGTCTTCCGCGCCTATCCCGGTTTCGGCGCGGACGATCTTTTCCTCCAGCGCGGCGGCCGGGTAATCGAATTCGATGGCGACGAAACGCTGGCGCGTGCTGGGTTTCAATTCCTTCAGCACGCTCTGGTAGCCGGGGTTGTAGGACAGCGCGAGGACGAATTCGGGCGGCGCGCGCAGCACCTCGCCGCGCTTTTCCATGGGCAGGATGCGGCGGTCGTCGGCTAGCGGGTGGATCACCACGGTGGTGTCCTTGCGCGCCTCGACCACTTCGTCGAGGTAGCAGATCCCGCCGCAACGCACCGCGCGCGCCAGCGGGCCGTCCATCCACACGGTTTCGCTGGCGGTGATCAGGTAGCGCCCGACCAGATCGGCGGCGCTCAGGTCGTCGTGGCAGGAAACGGTGATCAGCGGGCGTTTCAGGCGCCACGCCATGTATTCCATGAAGCGCGTCTTGCCGCAGCCGGTGGGGCCCTTGAGCAGCACCGGGATGCGGCTGTGATAGGCGGCTTCGAAGAGGGCGACTTCGTCGCCGACGGCTTCGTAGTAGGGTTCGCTTTCGATCAGGAAGGCGCTCTCGGCGGGGTGGTTCATGATTGCGTTAACTCGTCGATGGTGAGGTGTTTCATGCCGTGGCGGCGGCAACCTTGAGGATCACTTTGCGGATCTCGCCGGTGCCGACCAGCGGCGCGTGGGCGTCTTCCGGGAAAAAGATGCAGAAGGCGCCGGGCGGGGTGGCGATCCAGCTTGCCGGGGCGTCGCGGAAGAACTGGATGTCTTTTTCGGAATGATAGTCGGCAAGCGGTTCGCGGCAATCGCACAGCGGCTTCCAGCCCATTTCATCGGTGCCGTCCAGCACCAGCTGGATGTCGATGTATTTGCGGTGGCATTCCAGTTTGGCCGCGTCGCGGCTGCGTGCGGCAACTGTTTCGACGATCGCGATGAGCTTGTCGCCGTCCAGGGGGTAACGCCCCGGCGCAAGGGCTTTCAGGTCGCTGCCGCGGAGGAATTCGAAGGCGCGGGGAAAGCCTCGATGCAGCGCGGCATAGCGCCCGGCGTTGGCAAGGGTGTCGAAGATCATCGGGGTTTTTTCTTCGAGTACTTGGCGATGATCGCCTGGATTTCATTGACCGCCTGTTCGATTTCCGGCCCCTGGTCGACGTCGGAATGGAATTTTTCCAGGCTGGAATAGGAACCGCCGAGCGGGACGGTGGCGGCGGAAATGGCGCGTTCGGCGAAGAAGCGCTGTTCGTCGCCCCAGCGCATCGCGATGGCGCTGAGGTTGTCGCCGCTGTTGCCGCCGCGCAGTTCGGCATGGTCCATCAGCTGCGGCAGTGAGCTGGCGACCGGGAAGTTGTCGAGGATCGCGGAAATTTCGCCGATGTCGAGCTGGCCCCACAGCCCGTCGCTGCACAGCAGGATGATGTCGTTGTCGCGCATGGCGATTTCCTGCGATAGTTCCACCTCCGGCAGGTGTTCCCCGCCCAGGCAGCTGTAGATCTTGTTGCGTTCGGGATGGGTGGCCATCTGCGCGGCATTGATCTTTCCCTGCTCGAAGAGCTTTTGCACCAGGGAGTGGTCGCGCGTGCGGTAGAGCGGTTTGCCGTCGCGAAAATAATACAGCCGCGAATCGCCGGCATGAGCCCAGTAGGCGGTGTCGTCCTGGAGGATGCAGGCCACGCAGGTGGTGCGCGGCGATTCGACGAGCTGGTGATCGGTGGCGTAATCGTTGATGGCATGATGGGCATTCTGCAAGCCTTCCAGCAGAAATTCCTGCGGATCTGGCACGGTCGTGCTGTGCTGTTCCCTGAAGGTGTCGGCCAGCATCTGGACGGCCAGCTGCGCCGCCAGTTCGCCGTGAAAATGCCCGCCCATGCCGTCCGCCACCACCATCAGCAGCGAATCGCGGCTGTAGGCATAGGCCAGCCGATCCTGGTTATAGCGGCGGCCGCCTTGGCGGCTGGCCTGGAAAATCGAGAATTTCATTTGCGGGTTACCTTGCGCAATGCGGCGCGCATACCGCCGATCATGCCCAGCTTGGGCGGGGTAAGGGGAGCCTTGAGCGCCTTTTGCAGCGCGAAAACGCTTTGCGGGCGTTCGAGATGGTCGAGGCGCAGGCACCAGTCGATGATCTCTAGCAGTTGCTCGGAATATTTGTTGATCCAGATTTTCCTCGCCGATGCCTGGTGGTCGTCCTCCAGGCGTAGATTGGCGGCCTGCGGCGCATAGCTGCTGAGGCAGGCGAATATCGTCGCGCCGACCGCGTAGATGTCGGTCCACGGGCCGAGCGGTACGTTGCCGCCGCCGTATTGTTCCGGCGCGGCGAAGCCCGGCGTGTACATCGGCGTCAGGTTGGGCGCCTCGTCCGTGAGGGTGCGCCGTGCCGCGCCGAAGTCGATCAGCAGCGGCGAATTGTCGTCGCGGATGTAGATGTTCGAGGGTTTGATGTCGAGATGCAGCAATTTGTGGGTATGCACTTCGCGCAAGCCGTTGAGCAGCTCGACAAAAATGTGGCGGATGAAACTTTCGCGCATCGGGGTGTCCCTGTGCGCCTGAATGACTTCCTGCAACGACCGGCCCAGTTCGTAGCGCATCACCATATACACGGTCTCGTTGGCGCGGAAGAAATTCACCACCCGCACTACGTTGGGATGGACGATCTTGGCCAGCGAGCGGCCTTCCTCGAAAAAGCTTTTCAGCCCATGACGGTATGCCGACAGGTTGACCGTGGCGGGTACCTGCACCTGGAGGTTGAGGTTGTCGCGCCGGGTCACCAGCGAGGCGGGCAGATATTCCTTGATGGCGTAGGGTTCGCCGCTGTGGTCGCGCGCCAGATAGACGACACTGAAGCCGCCGGCGGAGAGTGGCCGGTCTATCGTGTATTCCTGGAGCTGATAACCGCTGGGTAGGGTTTGGCTGGGGTGTTGTGAGGCCATCTCGCCGTCTGTATGATACCTTCGTGTCGGTATTTTCCCCGATTCCCCAGAAAACACAAGGCATCCGCCTCGGAGGAACTCAAATGATTTACAGTATGACCGGCTTTGCCTCCGCCACCCGCGAAACGCCGCAGGGCGCGCTAGCGCTCGAAATACGAACCGTCAATCACCGTTACCTGGATGTGACCTTCCGCCTGGAAGAATCGCTGCGCGCGCTCGAACCGGCCTTGCGCGAAGCGATCGCCGCGCAACTCGGGCGCGGCAAGGTGGAATGCCGCTTGGGTCTGGCTGCGCGCCAGGACGGCGAGGGCGGTTTGCAATTGAATACCGCGCTGGTGCGCCAGTTGGTCGAGATGGGACACTTGTTGCAGGAATACGTGTCGGACAGCCGCCCCTTGAGCGTTGCCGATATTCTGCGCTGGCCCGGCGTGGTGGGCGGGGCGGGGCCGACCCTGGAAAGCCTGCGCCCGGTTTGCCTGGAATTGCTGCAAGACGCCTTGGGCGAACTTTCCGCCAGCCGCCAGCGCGAGGGTGAAAAGCTGAATGGTTTTTTGCTGGAACGCATCGCCCAGATGGAAACCATCGTCACCGGCGTGCTGCCCCATCTTCCGCGCCTGATCGCTGCCTACCAGGAACGTTTGTCGGCCCGTTTGAAAGAGGCGATGGGCAACGCCGACGACGAACGGATACGCCAGGAACTGGCGCTGTTCACCCAGAAAATCGACGTGGACGAAGAGCTTTCACGGTTGCGCGCGCATTTCGACGAAGTGCGGCGCGTGCTCGACAAAGGCGGTGCGGTCGGCAAGCGCCTGGATTTCCTGATGCAGGAACTCAACCGCGAAGCCAACACCCTCGGCTCCAAATCGGTCGCGGTGGAAACCTCGCAAGCGTCGATGGAACTGAAAATCCTGATCGAGCAGATGCGTGAGCAGATTCAGAATATTGAGTAGCGTTTCAGTTCGCCAATGCGGCCTGCCTGATGGCTTGGGTGGCCCATTGATTCAGGCTCTGGCCGCTCACCTGTGCAGCTACCAGCGCGGCACTGTGTACTTCCGGTGGCACACGTAACATCAGCCGCCCGCTGGCGGGTTTGTGCGCCGCCCTGCCCAATTTGGCGCAGGTTGCCAGGTAATCTTCTACCGCTTCCTCAAATGCTTTGCGCAATTCGTTCACATTATCGGCATGGAATCCGACCACATCGGTAATTCCGGCAATATGCCCGATGAAGCAGGCGTCCTCATCGCTGTATTCAATACGGGCTGCATAGCCCTTGTAATTCATCGTGCTCATGGTTTAATCCCCGCTTCTGCCAAAAACAACCTGGCATCTTTCACCTGATATGGCTTGGCCTCTTTTTCTGGATGCGGATGATGAAACGTACCCACTATTCCGCCCAACTCAAAGCGCACCCGCGAGCCGTTGCCCTCGATAACGGTGCAGCCCAGCGCAACGAACAGAGATTCTATCCGCGACCATTCCATATTCCTGGGTGTCGGCGTGGAAAAAATCGCTTCAAGCGTTTTACGTTGCGCGCTGTTCATGCTTGCAATTATTGCAAGCGTTTGTGGCAAATGCAAGCGGTTTGTGCAAGCGTGGCGGCAGTTTTTGCGTTTCATCATTGCTCCATAATCAATGGTTGTCAGGGAATGCGTGTC
>CALMWM010000467.1 GCA_937873435.1 uncultured Gallionellaceae bacterium | reverse complement strand
AAGTCCGCCGCTTCGAGCTGCCCCCAGCCCGGCACGCTCAGCGAGGGCTTGCCCGGCATCGCGCCGTCGCGGCACGCCTGCGCCCTGCGCAGCAGTTGGGCACCGCTTTCCTGCGGCGACAGGAAACCGCTGCTCATCTCGCCGCACAGGAAAAACCCCGGCACCGATTGCGCCTCCTGCCCCAGTTCGCGAGCCATCTCCTGGTATTGCCGAAGGTTATCCGGGTGATCGATGATTTCAAGCGAATGCAGCTTGAGCCAGGGATGTTGCGCGGCGAGCGATTCGACGAAGGGCTGGGCTTCGAGGCAATGCGGGCAGCGCTTGGACCAGAAGAAATACAGGTGGACGACGGTCGCGCCCTGCGCATCGCTTTCACGCCACAGCGGCGTCGCGGCGCAGACGCTCGACACCAGCAGCAACAAGGCCGCGAAAAAAACCATCGGTTTCATGTTTCCCTTAACCCCGGCAACACTTGCAGGCTATTGGCGCGCGTCGCGGCGGCGATTTCGTCCAGCGGCACGCGGCGCAAGCCGGCCAGGCACTGGGCGATGCGCGGCAGATATTCCGGGCTGTTGCGCCCGCCCTTGCCGACGAATTCCGGCGGGATGTCGGGCGCATCGGTTTCCAGCACGATGCTCTCCAGCGGCAATGTCGCCGCCAATTCGCGCAAATGCAGGGCGCGCGGCCAGGTCATCGCGCCGCCGAAGCCCAGCTTGAAACCCAGCTTGATGAATGCCTCGGCCTGTTGGCGGCTGCCATTGAAGGCGTGGGCGATGCCGCCCGGCACCGGAAAGCGGCGCAAAAACTTGAGCAAGGTATCCTGGGCGCGGCGCAGGTGCAGCAGCACCGGCAGATTGAATTCGCGGGCGATCTTCAACTGCTCGACGAGATAGAATTCCTGCTTTTCCCGGTCGTAGCCCGGCACGAATACCCCAGTGGGCACAAGAAAATCCAGCCCGATTTCGCCGATGGCCACCGGCTTGTGCGCGACCACCGCCGAGCGCAATACATCCAGGTCGGCGGGCTGCGCCAGATCGACATACATCGGGTGTATCCCCAGCGCCGGGCGGCAACCGGGAAAACGGTGGCAGGTTTCCAGCAGCGCGTCGAAACCGGCGCATTCCACCCCCGGAACCACCAGCATCCCGACCCCGGCAGCGCGTGCGCGCGCCGCCACCTCGGCGCGGTCGGCGGCAAATTCGGCGGCATCGAGGTGGCAATGGGTGTCGATATACATCAGGCTTTGACCGGAGTCATTTCTATAACCCGATGATACAGGACGCAGACCACCCCGGAAAACCCGCACGCCTCGCTAGGTTGCCGCCCGATAATCTGCGAAAATTGCGCCTCATGAGCCGTCCAAACATCGATCTGCAATTCGCGCTCCGCTGGCTGGCGGGAATCGCCGCCACCGCCGCCGCTTATTATCTGGGCGGACGCATCGGCCTCGCCATGCCTTACGTCGGCTCGCACATCAGCCTGATCTGGCCGCCCACCGGCATCGCGCTGGCCATTCTGCTGCGTTGGGAACTCGGCATGTGGCCGGGGGTGTGGCTGGGCGCGTTCCTGGTCAACCTGGCTATCGGCTCGACGCCCATGCTTGCCGCCGGCATCGCTTGCGGCAATACGCTGGGGCCGTGGCTGGGGGCTTACCTGCTCAAGCGGCTGGGCTTCCGCCACCAAATGGAACGCCGCCGCGACATGCTCTCCTACCTGTTCATCGGCGCCGTCGCCTGCATGGCGCTCAACGCCAGCAACGGGGTGCTCAACCTGTCGCTGGCCGGCTTGCTGCCCCGTGAAAAATTGCCCGAAGCCTGGCTGTTCTGGTGGCTGGGCGACGCAATGGGCGCGCTGGTCGCCGGCGTGCCGCTGCTGACTATGTCTTTTCAGACCGTCAAAAAGAACCTGTGTTGTTGGCGCGGGGCGGAAATTCTGAGCGTCATGGCCATCGCTTTGCTGGCCGCGAACTGGCTGTTCAGCGAACAAGCTGCGGTTTCCGCCGCCAGTCCGCTGCTGTTCGTTCCCTTCCTGCTGCTGGGCTGGCTTTCCCTGCGCGGCGACATCTGGCCTTCCTCGTTCACCGTCCTGCTGCTTTCCGGCATCGCCGCCTGGCACACCACCCAAGGCCACGGCCCGTTCCACCTGAGCGACACCCACCTCGGGCTGGCATTGCTGTGGAGCTACATGGCCGCGATGGCGGCCTTTACGATCCTGATCGCCGTGGTCATCTCCGAGTTGAAAACCAGCGAGGAACGTTTCCGCCAACTGTTCAAGCGCCACGACGCCGTCATGCTACTGATCGACCCGCTCAGCGGCGACATCGTCGATGCCAACCCCTCCGCCGCGAAATTCTACGGCTACCCCGTCGAACTGCTGTGCCGTATGCGTATCCAGGACATCAATGCGCTACCGCCCGGCGCAGTGACGGCCGAACGGCAAAAAGCCTTGGCCGAGAAACGCAACTATTTCGTCTTCCCGCACCGCCTGGCGGACGGCGAGCTGCGCACGGTGGAAGTGCATTCCTCGCCGGTCGAGGCAGGCGAAGGCAAGCATCTGCTGTTTTCCATCATCCACGACATCACCGAACGCAAACGCGCCGAAGAAAAGTTGCGCGAAACTCAGCTGCGCCTGGCGCACATCGTCGATGTCAGCCCCACCGCCATCTACGTGGTGAAAATCGACCCCACCGGCGTCAAACCGCCGCGCGTCTCTTTCACGAGCCAGAACATCAGCCGCATGACGGGCTATTCCCTGGAAGAATGGGGACAGGCGGGCTTCTGGGAAAACCATCTCCACCCTGACGACCGGGAGCACGCCATCGCGAATCAGGCCACCCTCTTCGAAAACGGAGCGCTCCAGCACCAATACCGCTACCGCCACCGGGACGGTCATTGGCTGTGGATACACGATCAACTGGTGGTCGAACGCAACGAAGCGGGGCAAGTCGTGGAATTGGTCGGCTCCTGGCTGGACATCACGTCGCTCAAGCAAGCAGAAGATGAATTGAAGCGGCTCAACGAAAACCTGGAGCAGCGCGTCGCCGGGGAAGCCGCGAAAAACCGCGAAAAGGATCATCTGCTAATCCAGCAGTCGCGCCTCGCGGCGATGGGCGAAATGATCGGCAACATCGCCCATCAGTGGCGCCAGCCGATCAATGCGCTCAACCTGCTGCTGGTCAACATCAAGGATGCTTACGATTTCGGTGAGTTGTCCGGGGAGGAACTCCAGCGCCAGGTCAAAACCGGCAACCGCCTGATCCAGCAGATGTCCACCACCATTGACGATTTCCGCAATTTCTTCCGCCCCGACAAGGAAAAGGCGCCCTTCAGCCTGTCCGCCACCCTCGCCGAGACCCGGGAAATCCTCGGTGCTAGCCTGGCCAATCACAACATCGCACTGGAAGAGGATGTTCCGCATGACATCACGGTAACCGGCTATGCCAACGAATATGCCCAGGCGTTGCTCAACCTGATCAACAACGCCAACGAAGCGATCCTGGCGAAAAACATCGAAACCGGCCGCATCCGCGTGGAAATCCGCGAAGAGGACGGCATGGCGGTAGTGCGGGTGACGGACAACGGCGGCGGCATCCCGGAAGAGGTGCTGCCCAAGATTTTCGATCCCTACTTCACCACCAAGGCCAAGGGCACCGGCATCGGCCTGTACATGACCAAGGCCATCGTCGAAACCAACATGGGCGGCCGCATTGAGGTGCGCAATACCGGCGACGGCGCCGAGTTCATCGTGGCAGTACCGCTGGGCTGAACGAAGCGTCCTGTGCCGAGTTTGGCGATTACTCCCCCGTCAGCGGGAGAGGGGGTCGCAGTAGCGATGCCGATCACATGTACGAAATACCGATTCGGCTAGAGCCGGCGGTTTGGCGCTTTCGCTGGAAAATCAGATGGACAGCCGTCTATAGGCGGCGTCCAGCTTTTCGGCATAGGTTTCGACGTGTATGTCGGAACAATGCACCAGGGTCACTGTCCACTGGCGCCGGTCATAACCGACCAGGTCGTTGAACTCCACCGGCTCGCATGGCTCGCCGGTGTTCAGTTCGCGCTTTACCCCCATGTCATCGAGATACATGGAGGTACGCTCCAGCCGAAGATGCTGCTCGGGGTTCAGCAGCACCGCTTCGAACTCATGCACATAATTGCCTAATTCCAGCGCGACGACGATTTTCTGGGTCTGGCTCAGCAATTTCGCCATTTCTTCGCTCAGTCCCGGTCGCGTCTGGTCGGTGGCCTCATGCAGACGGGCCACCAGCCAATCCTTTTCGTGGAGAAGATCGGTTTTTTGCTGCTTGAGGGCTTCGATTCTTTTGGCTACCAGGTCGATCAATCTGTCGAAAAAACTCCAGGAGATCATTTCCCGGGTCTCTTCCAGCGTGACGGAGGGGTTTTCCAGAGTATGGCTGGTGAAATAAATGACGTTTTGCAGGACATCCCGGCGCACCGCTTGCCCGAGCAGCTCCATGCCCAGAGTGGTTTTTTCCCAGCGGCGCATACCCATTAACGCATAAACATTGCGCGATGCCGGATTCCGGCAGTGGAAATCCCGCATGGCCTCACTGGAACATAGTCCATCCTGGATAAAATCCACCGCAGGAAACAGAGCATGGACGTAGTGGTTCTGCACAAAAGCCGCGCGATTGATCTCGACGGGGCCGGGAATGGCGGCGGCCAGGCTGCGCGAGTATTCCAGCGCATTCGCGACAGACTTGCGAAATATCCGGGGGTAGCCGCGTAGTTGTTTGAGATGGGGT
>CALMWM010000466.1 GCA_937873435.1 uncultured Gallionellaceae bacterium | reverse complement strand
CGGCCCCTCTCCCGTAAGACGGGAGAGGGGGGCGCGACAGCGCGGGAGAGGGTGTTTTTCATGCTTCTATGCGAAATGGAATTAAATATGAATCGTCCGCTTCGCCACGCCCAGCGCCGCTTCGTGCATGGATTCGGCGAGCGAGGGATGGGCATGGACGATACGCGCGATGTCTTCGGCGGCGGCATGGAATTCCAGCGCCACCACTGCTTCGGCGATCAGTTCGGAGGCGTGCGGGCCGACGATATGCACGCCGAGCAGGCGGTCGGTTTGGGCATCCGCAAGAAACTTGACGAAGCCCGCGGTTTCTTCCATCGCATGAGCGCGCCCGTTGGCGGCGAAGGGAAACTGCCCCTTGTTGTAGGCGACGCCGGCCTGTTTCAGTTCCTGCTCGGTCTTGCCGACCCAGGCGATTTCCGGGGCGGTGTAGATGACGTAGGGAATCGCCTCGTAATTGACATGGCCGGCCTGGCCGGCGATCCGCTCGGCGACCATCACGCCCTCCTCGCTGGCCTTGTGCGCCAGCATGGCCCCGCGCACCACGTCGCCGACCGCCCAGACGTTAGGTAGGTTGGTGCGGCAGTGCTGGTCGGCTTCGATGTAGCCGCGTGCGTCGATTTTCAGGCCGACCCGGTCGGCGCCCAGCCCGGCGGTATGCGGGGTGCGTCCGGCGGCAACCAGCAGGCGGTCGAAGGTTTCCTTGACCTGGGTGCCGTCCTTGGTCGCATATTCGAGCGCGACGCCCTTCTTGCTCGTCTTGGTTGCGGAGATTGTCACCCCGGTATGGATTTTCAGGCCCTGCCTGGTCAGCTGCTTCAGCGCCTCTGCCGCCACCTGCTCGTCGGCGGCGGGCAGGAAAGCCGCGCCGGCATCCAGAACGGTGACCTCCGCGCCCAGCCTGCGCCACACGCTGCCCAGTTCCAGCCCGATCACCCCGGCGCCAATGATGCCGAGTTTGGCCGGGACGTCCTGGAAGGACAGTGCGCCGGCGTTATCGACGATGCGCTCGCCGTCGAACGGTGCCACCGCTAGCGTGCGCGGAGCCGAGCCGGTGGCGACGATGACGTGGCGCGCTTCGAGGAACTCGGATTTGCCTTCAGTCTCCACCTCAACGCACCAGTTTCCCTCGTCGCTGTTACCGACGAAACGACCGTGGCCGTGCAGGCGGGTCACCTTGTTTTTCTTTAACAGCATCTCGATGCCGCCGGTCAGGGTTTTGACGATCTTGCCCTTGCGCGCCTGCATCGCGGCGATGTCGATGGACGCCCCGCTGACGCTGATGCCGTGGGCGGGAAAAGTATGGGCGATGCGCTCGAAGTTCTCCGAGGATTCCAGCAGCGCTTTCGAAGGAATGCAGCCGACATTCAGGCAAGTGCCGCCCAGCGCGGGCTTGCCGTCGTCGTTCTGCCATTCGTCGATGCAGGCGGTGTTGAGGCCGAGTTGCGCGCAGCGGATCGCCGCCACGTAACCGCCGGGGCCGCCGCCGATAACTATCACGTCAAATGAATTGCTCATGTGTTGCTCCCAATTTTCCCTCTCCCCCAGCCCCTCTCCCGCAAGCGGGAGAGGGGTGCGCGACAGCGCGGGAGAGGGTGGTTTCTAACGTGAAAGACTGTTACAACCCCAGCAGCAAACGCGCCGGATCTTCCAGCGCTTCCTTGATCTCCACCAGGCTCAGCACCGCTTCGCGGCCGTCGATGATGCGGTGATCGTAGGATAGCGCCAGATACATCATCGGGCGGATCACGATCTGGCCGTTTTCCACCACAGGACGCTCCTTGGTGCCGTGCATTCCGAGGATGGCACTTTGCGGCGGGTTGATGATCGGGGTGGACATCATCGAGCCGAACACCCCGCCGTTGGTGATAGAGAAGGTGCCGCCGCTGAGTTCTTCCAGGGTCAGCTTGCCGTCCTTGGCCTTGGCGCCGAATTCGGCGATTTTCTTTTCGATCTCGGCGAAGGAAAGTTTGTCGGCGTCGCGCAAGATAGGCACCACCAAGCCGCGTGGACTGCCCACCGCGATGCCGATGTCGAAGTAGCCGTGGTAGACGATGTCGTTGCCGTCCACGCTGGCGTTGACCACCGGGAATTTTTTCAGCGCATTGACCGCTGCCTTGACGAAAAACGACATGAAGCCGAGCTTGACGCCATGCTCCTTCTCGAAACGCTCCTTGTGGCGGTTGCGCAGCTCCATCACCGGCGCCATGTTGAGTTCGTTGAAGGTGGTGAGGATCGCTGCGGTCTGCTGCGACTGGATCAGGCGTTCGGCGATGCGCGCGCGCAACCGGGTCATCGGCACGCGCTGCTCGGGGCGCTCGGAGAAATCAGTGTTGGGTGTTGAGTGCTGAGTGTTAAGTGTTGGTTGCTGCGCCGATGATGCCGGCGCAGCGGCTTTCTCCAGGGTGGCGAGCACATCGCCCTTGGTGATGCGCCCGTCGCGGCCAGTGCCGGCGATTTTGGCGCTATCGACGGCGTTCTCCACGGCGATTTTGCTTGCCGCCGGGCTCAACAGCGCTTCGGCGGCAGCCTTGGGTGGCGCAGCCTTGGGCGCTTCGGCGGGCGCAGCGGCTTTCGCCTCGGTATCTATCGTCGCGATGACTTCGCCGCTGGCGACCAGGCTGCCGTCGCCCTTGACGATCTGGCTCAACACGCCGTCCTGTGGGGCGGGCATTTCCAGCACCACCTTGTCGGTTTCGATGTCGATCAGGTTTTCACCGCGCTTGACCGCGTCGCCGGGTTTCTTGTGCCAGGCAAGCAGGGTGGCTTCGGATACGGATTCGGACAGGGCCGGGACTTTGACTTCGATTAGCATGATGATTTCCTCTTATTGTTGGATGTTCAGCGCGTGTCTGACCAGCGCCTTCTGTTGCTCCAGGTGCTCGGCCATGTAGCCGACCGCCGGCGAGGCCGACGATTTGCGGCTGGCGAGGCCCAAGGTCTGGTCGGTTCTCATGTGGCTGCGCAGGTAATGCTGGATGGCATACCAGGCGCCCTGGTTCTTGGGTTCTTCCTGTGCCCAGACGATTTCCACGGCATTGTGGTACAGCTTCATCTGCACCGCGAATTCCTCGTGCGGGAAGGGGTAAAGCTGCTCTACCCGCAGGATAGCAATGTCGGCGATGCCCTTGTCGTGCCGTTCCGCCAGCAGATCGTAATACACCTTGCCGCAGCACAGCACGATGCGCTTGACGGATTTCGGGTCGATGTTCTCGTGCTCCGGGATCAGCGGCTGGAAACCGCCGCTGGCCAAATCGTCGAGGCTGGACACCGATTCCTTGCGGCGCAACATGCTCTTCGGGCTCATGACGATCAGCGGCTTGCGGTAAGGGCGGATCATCTGGCGGCGCAGCATGTGGAACATCTGCGCCGGGGTGCTGGGCACGCACACCTGCATGTTGTATTCGGCGCACAGTTGCAGGTAGCGTTCCAGGCGCGCCGAGGAATGCTCCGGCCCCTGGCCTTCGTAGCCGTGCGGCAACATCATCACCAGCCCGCACAGGCGTCCCCACTTGGTTTCGCCGGCGCAGATGAACTGGTCGATGACCACTTGCGCGCCGTTGGCGAAATCGCCGAACTGGGCTTCCCAAATGACCAAATGGTTAGGTTCGGCGGTGCTGTAACCATACTCGAAACCCAGCACCGCTTCTTCCGACAACAGCGCGTCTATCACCAGGAAATGCGGCTGATCCGGGGCGATATTCTGCAGCGGGATGTACGCCCCGGCATCCCATTTTTCGCGGTTTTGGTCGTGCAGTACGGCATGGCGGTGGAAGAAGGTGCCGCGTCCGCTGTCCTGCCCGGAGATGCGCACGCCGTAGCCGTTTTCCAGCAGCGTGGCGTAGGCAAGGTTTTCCGCCATGCCCCAGTCGAGCGCGAGCTTGCCCGCGCCCATCAGTTTGCGGTCGGCGAGGATTTTCTCGACGCGCGGATGCAGCTTGAAGTTGTCCGGCACCGTGGTGAGTTTTTCGGTCAGGCGCTTGAGGTCGTGCTTCGGCACCGCGGTATCGGCGGGTGCGTTCCAGTTCGAGCTTTTGTACTGCGCCCAGTAGGTGGCGAAGGACTGTTTGAAGTTGGTGAGCACCGGACGCGACGGGATCACCCCGGCATCGAGCGCGTTGCGGAAATCCTCGATGAGTTTTTCCGGCTCGCTCGGCAAAATCACGCCCTGCTCGATCAGGCGGTCGGCGTACACCTTGCGCGTGCCGGGATGCCTGGCGATCTTCTTGTACATCAGCGGCTGGGTCACCATCGGCTCGTCCTGCTCGTTGTGGCCGAGCTTGCGGAAGCACATCAGGTCAATCACCACGTCCTTGTGGAACTTCATGCGGAAATCCAGCGCGATGTCCACCGCCAACAGCACGGTTTCCGGGTCGTCGCCGTTGACGTGGAAAATCGGCGCATCGATCATCTTGGCGATGTCTGTGCAATACAGGCTGGAACGGGTGTCGCGGGTGTCCGAGGTGGTGAAGCCGATCTGGTTGTTGACGACGACATGAATGGTTCCGCCGGTGGAAAAGCCGCGTGCCTGGGACATCGCCAAGGTTTCCATGACCACGCCCTGGCCGGAAAAGGCCGCGTCGCCGTGGATCTGTACCGGCATCACCTGGTCGCCGATCAGGTCGCCGCGCCGATGCTGGCGCGCGCGTACCGAGCCTTCCATCACCGGGTTGATGATTTCCAGCAGTGACCAGGCGCGGTCGCGCTCGCCGAGCGCGGCGCACGCCATGGCGGCGGCAGGCGATCGGCGCGCCCTCGACCACCCGTT
>CALMWM010000465.1 GCA_937873435.1 uncultured Gallionellaceae bacterium | reverse complement strand
AGATTATCGACAACGGGCCGGGCATCCCCGAAGCCATCCGCGAACGGATTTTCTATCCCCTGGTATCCGGTCGCGAAGGGGGGAGCGGGATGGGGCTGACCTTGGCTCAAACCCTGGTCAACCAACACCAAGGGATGATCGAGTGCGAAAGCCAGCCCGGCCGCACCTGCTTTACCCTGCTATTACCGATTGTGAATTGAGGCAAACCGATGAAACCAGTGTGGATAGTAGACGATGACCGCTCGATTCGTTGGGTGTTCGAGAAAGCCTTGGCGCGCGAAGAAATCGATTTCAGGATATTTTCTTCCGCCCAGGAAGTGCTGGAGGCCCTGAAAGGCGATACGCCGCAGGTGGTAGTTAGCGACATTCGGATGCCGGGCACCTCCGGCCTGGATTTGTTGCAGCAGTTGAAAGAACGCTTGCCCGGCGTGCCGGTGATCATCATGACCGCCTACTCCGACCTGGAGAGCGCGGTATCGGCATTCCAGGGCGGGGCGTTCGAATACCTGCCCAAGCCGTTCGATGTCGATCATGCGGTGGAACTGATCCAGCGCGCGCTGGATGAAAGCATCCATCAGAGCAACACCGCCGAACTGGTCGAAACCGTACCCGAGATCCTCGGCCAAGCGCCCTCGATGCAGGAAATTTTCCGTGCAATCGGGCGCTTGTCTCAATCGCATATCACCGTGATGATCACCGGCGAATCGGGTACCGGCAAGGAGCTGGTGGCGCTGGCCCTGCATCGCCACAGCCCGCGTGCGGAAAAGCCCTTCATCGCACTGAACACCGCCGCGATCCCCAAGGATTTGCTGGAATCCGAACTATTCGGCCACGAACGCGGCGCCTTTACCGGTGCCCAAGCGATGCGCCGTGGGCGTTTCGAACAGGCCGACGGCGGCACCCTGTTCCTCGACGAGATCGGCGACATGCCGGCGGACTTGCAGACCCGTTTGCTGCGCGTGCTATCCGACGGGCAGTTCTATCGCGTCGGCGGGCATCAGCCGATCAAGGTCAACGTGCGGGTGATCGCCGCGACCCACCAAAACCTGGAGGAACGGGTGAAACAAGGACTGTTCCGCGAGGATCTGTTCCATCGCCTCAATGTTATCCGCCTGCGCCTGCCGCCATTGCGCGAGCGGCGCGAGGATATTCCGCTGCTGGCGCGGTATTTCCTGAAAAAGAGCGCCATCGAGCTGGGCGGGGATGCCAAGCAACTTTCCGATGGCGCGCTGAAGTACCTGACTACACTGGAATGGAGCGGCAACGTCCGCCAATTGCAGAACGTCTGTCATTGGCTGACCGTGATGGCGCCGGGCCAAAGCGTCGAGGTGAGCGATTTGCCGCCGGAATTGCGCGATGACGTGGTGACGTCGCGCCAGCAGGATTGGGCGGAAGCGTTGGCGCTGGAAATCGACAACCGTCTCAACCGCGGCGAAAACGGCATCATGAACGAACTGGTGCCGCAGTTTGAAAAAACCTTGATCCTGGGCGCGCTCAAGCATACCGGCGGGCGGCGTATCGAGGCGGCCAATCTGTTGGGGCTGGGGCGTAATACCCTGACACGGAAGATTCAGGATCTACAGCTGGAAGAAGTGGCCGGCAACGATTGAGCGATTCAGGATGCCAACTGGCCGAGTCTGACCGCATCTATTAGCACGATGGTGTCGTCATGCACCTCGATCAGGCCGTCGTGGCGAAACTTCGCCAACACTCGCGAAAAAGTTTCCGGCTTGATGCCGAGACGCGATGCGATGGCTTGCTTGGGTACCAGCAAGCGGATACTGGGGGCGTGTTTGATATTCGACGGAAGCTGGTCGATCAGGTAACGCGCCAGCCGTTCGCTGCCGGAATGCAGCGTGAGCTGGTCGATTTCGTCGATCAGCCCGTGCATGCGCCGACTCATGGCAGCCATCAGGCGGAAGCACAGCTCGATATTGTCGTGCAGCAACGCGCGGAAATCCTTGCAATCGAAGGCAAACAGGCAGGTATCCTCAACTGCGACCGCATGAACGGGATATTTTCCAACGAACATAACCGCTTCGGCAAACATTCCCCCCGACCCCACCAGTTCGAGGATTTTTTCCGAGCCGTCCGCAGAGGTTCGAAACAGTTTCATCATGCCGCCATGCACTACATAGAAATGGCGACAGTCGTCGCCTTGCGAGAAAAGGGTGCTACCGGAGGGCAGGTTGATCAGGGTGGCGTGTTCCAGCACCCGGTCGAGTTCGTTATCGACGAGTTGCTCGAAAAGATAGAGATGCCGGATTTCATCGAAATGCTGGATCGAGATCGCCATGCAAATTACCAGTTAATAAAGTCAATGAAGTATAAGTTGTGAACTTGATTTGCATCAAGGCGTTCATCGTAAATACCTTCAAGAATGACGTCCCCCGCCATTTTTCATCATCATGCACAAACGCAATCGACTATTCGTTTCCATTGCCCTGGTTTACGGGCTGCTTGGCGGGCTCGTCGCCATCCTGCGACTGATCGACCCCGCCCTGATTCCCGGCAACGTTCCCCGTATGCATGGTCATATCATGCTGCTCGGCCTGATCCTGATGATGATCTACGGCATCGCCCTGCATGTGCTGCCGCGCTTCGGCGGTTTCCCGCTGTATTCCGAGCGCATGGCCGACTGGCAGCTCTACCTGGCCAATGCCGGGCTGCCGCTGATGATCGTCGGCTGGCTGACGTTCATCGACGGCTGGGTAATTGCCGGCGGCCTGCTGAGCTACGCGGCAATCATCCTGTTCGGCCTGAATATGATACTTACCGTCAGGGCAGCACGTTCGGTCAGTCATGAAAGTTGAGTTGCTGGTTCGTTCGGGATGTTCCTCTTGTGCGCAGGCAGAAGCCATCTGGCGTCTTGTGGTTGATGAGCGCGAGTTCGAGTTGGCGGTGCTGGATGTCGCCGAGGCGGCAGGTAGTACGCGGGCTGAGCAACTGGCGTTAAAAGCCGTACCGGCGGTATTGATGGACGGTGAACTGAAAGCGGTCGGGGTCGTTTGTATTCAGGAAGCGCGGGAATTGACCCAGGCAGCACCGCTGAAAGCCCATGCCATGCTGCGCCGCATGGGAATGTTCTTCTCCGTCGAAAATCGCTGGTTTATCGTTTCCGCCCAGGTTTATCTCATGCTGGCGGGAATCGGCCTGGTGTTAAACGGCAGCTTGTTGTCCGACAGCGCCTCGCGTCCAGCCTTTCTGCATCTTTTTACGTTGGGTTTCTTGCTGTTCATGATCTACGGGCTGGGCGCGCACATGTTGCCGCGCTTTACCGGCAATCCGTTGGTAGAAGGGAGCACCTGGTCGTGGGTACAGATGGGCTTGGCGCATGTCGGCGTAACAGCCTATGCAGTCGGCTATTTTGCCGGGTGGCAAGCGCTCACCTTGGGCGGCGCGGTCTTCGCGTGGTGTTCGCTGCTGATTTTTTTATTGCGGGTATGGCCGGTACTCTGGCCGAACAAACGAAGCTAACGCTCTCGCTGCGCGCATTTCACGTCAACGCGTGGCGCTGTTGAAACCTTCCACGCAGGATTTGAGGCGTTCTCCCAACTTTTCGGTTTTGTCGGTGATCGTGCAATCCTCGGCGACTTTCGCACCGGCGGCTTTGCCGCGCAGGGGCGGAGGCGCTTCGCTGCGTACCGGCGGAGCGGCTTGCTGCGAAATTTTCAACTGCTCTTCGAGCTTTTCGTTTTTCGCCTTGAGTTCCTTGATTTGTTCGCTGTCGTCGTGGGTAGCGGCGAATTCCGGCTGTTTTGCTTGAACAGCCGCGGGCGGGGCATGTTCCGTTTGCTTGACTTGAGTTTCAAGTGCCTGGTTTTTTGCCCTCAGCTCCTGAATTAACGCATCTTGCTGGGTGTCGTGGCGCGGTGCAGGCGCACTCGTGTGCGTTGCGGGATCGGATTTTAGACTGGCAATCAGCAAGGTGCCGGCAACACCCAGAACCGTGCCACCCACAGCCACCACGCCGAGAATGATCATCATCTTCGCGCGCCGGCCGAGAGACCGGATGGCGGCCTTCTCAGAATCCTGGCTGCCCTCCGCGACATCGTCCGTCTCCGGAAGCAAGCCGTCGGCTGGCAAGGCGTCTGCTGTAACGGGTTCGTCAGTCATTTGCGCACGTATTATGAGTTTTTCCGTCAGTAGTATAGCTTAACGCCGCAGTTTGCCGTAAAGTTGCCACGTTGAAATGTGACCGAAATTTGGCGCCATGAGTGAAAGCCCGTTTGAAGCAAAACTGAAAGCCGCTTACGGCGATGTTTACGAAAGCCGTAAACCGGCAAGCGAAAGTAGCGCGCCGCTACGCACCGAAAGCGTGATGCAGCTTCAGGAAAAAGTCATCACGGTCAACGCCTATGTTCTCGGCATCAACATCGAATACAACGAGCCAGATGTATTCGTTACCCAAGTCACCTGCACCGAACAGGAATACTACGAGGAAGGGCTGCACCTGGCGATGGCTGAAGAACGCGCCAAACAGAACGGCTTCGTAGACCCGCTGTTTTCCTTCGACGAACGCGAAACCACGATTATCGACAAGCTCGGCAAGCTGTTCGGCAAATCCTAAAACACAGCAAAAACCGGCGCGTGATCGGACGGCCGTTCGAGGGCGCGCGTGGTCTTGTCGATCACGCAGGAAACGCAACTGTTCGCCAGCGCTTCGCTGAGCAGGATCAGGTCGATACGCAATCCCCGGTTGCGGCGGAAAGCGTTCATGCGGTAATCCCACCAGCTATAGATTTTTTCTGCTTGCTCGAACAGGCGGAAGCTATCTTGGAGTCCCAGCGCTTCGATCCGCTGCAACGCACCGCGCTCAGGGGCGCTGCACAATACCTGGCCTTCCCATCCTTTGGGGTCGTGCACATCCCGGTCTTCCGGGGCGATGTTGAAATCGCCCAGCAGCGCCAGCCGGGGGTGCTGTCGCAATTCTTCGGTGAGCCAGCCGGTAAGCGCTTCCAGCCAGCGTAATTTGTACTGGTACTTGTCGGAATCAAGGCTTTGTCCGTTGGGGATATACACGCAGACGATGCGCACCCCGTCTAGGGTTACGGCCAGGACGCGTTTCTGCTCGTCCGCAAAACCCGGTATGCCCATGCAAACCTCGGTCGCGGGGTTTTTGCTCAGGATCGCCACGCCGTTGTAGGGTTTCTGGCCGCTGAACCAGGCCTGGTAGCTGGCGGCATTGATCTCGGCGAGCGG
>CALMWM010000464.1 GCA_937873435.1 uncultured Gallionellaceae bacterium | reverse complement strand
TTCGAGTTCAGCGCCCGCCTCGACCCCAGCCTGAAAGTGCGCGGCAAGACCGGCAAGTGGCTGCTCAAGCGCCTGGCGGAAAAATACTTGCCGCACGACATCGTCCACCGCAACAAACAAGGCTTCGTGATGCCGCTCTCGGAATGGCTGGCAGGCACGCTGAAAACCGAAATCGAACGCACCCTGGCACCCGACGCCTTCGGCCTGCGCGGCCTGTTCCGCCCAGAAGCCATAAAGCGCCTGCTCGCCGACCATCAACGCGGCCACAAAAACCACGCCGGGCGGCTATGGGCGCTGATGGCGCTGGAACGCTGGTTCGCCCGGCATGAACCGGATTTCCGGCTGGGGTGATGCGAGGCAACAGCCCATTTGCCAACCACCAGCAACAGGACTAGACTAGACTTGGTTCAACAAGGAAGCAACCATGCAAACCATCAACATCCATGAAGCCAAAACTCATCTTTCCCGCTTGGTGGAAGGCGTGGCAGCCGGTGAAGAAATCATCATCGCCAAGGCCGGCAAACCGATGGCGCGCTTAGTGGCACTGGCGAAACCGGCGGGACGGCGCCAACTCGGGATATTGGCGGGGAAAATGGCCGTTCCCGACGACTTCGACGCGCCCTTGTCCGACGAGTTGCTGGCAACGTTCGAAGGGCGCTGATGCGCATCCTGCTCGATACCCACATCCTGCTGTGGGCGCTGGTGGAACCGGCGAAGCTGCCGATCAAAGCGCGCGCACTGCTCGAAGACGACGCCAACGAGGTTTGGTTCAGCGCTGCCAGCATCTGGGAAATCACCATCAAGGCGCAAGCAGGGCGCGTGGATTTTCCGGTTTCGCCGGACGAAATCGCGGCGGCTGCCGAGGAAACCGGCTTCGCCGAATTACCGGTCTGCGCAAGACACGCCGCCGCCGTATGCACCCTTCCGCTTCACCACCGCGACCCGTTCGACCGGCTCCTGATTGCCCAGGCGATCACCGAACCGGCACGGCTGCTGACGGTGGATGCGGCGCTCGGGAGATATTCCGAACTGGTTGAAATGCTTTAAATGACTGCAACATCCGAGAAATATTCCGGCACGGAAAAATGAACCCCTTATCCATCCTCCACACAGAATCCTCGATCGGCTGGGGCGGCCAGGAAATCCGCATCCTGACCGAAATGGCCGGCTTCATGCGGCGCGGCCACCGCGTCCACCTGCTCACTCCGGAATCCGCCGAGATATTCCCGGCGGCGCGCGAGCGCGGCATTCCCGTCAGCGCCATCCCGATTGTGAAGAAAACCCTGCCCGCGCTGTGGGCGATGCGCCGCTGGCTGGCGCAACACGGCCGTGAATTCGACATCGTCAACACCCACAGTTCGACCGATAGCTGGCTGGTCGCGCTGTCACGCGCCACCTTGGCGACGGTGCCGCCCATCGTGCGCACCCGTCACGTTTCCACCGCCATCAACCTGCACGCCAGCACCCGCTGGCTTTACCGGAACGCCACCGCCCACATCGTCACCACCGGCGAGGCGCTGAAAAGCCAACTGGCACGCGACAACGGCTACGACCCGGCGCGCATGACCTCGGTGCGCACCGGCATAGCCCTGGAATACTACCGCCCGCTCGACCAAACGGAATGCCGCGCCAAGCTCGGCGTGGAGAACCGCCCCACCCTGGGCATCCTCGCAACGCTGCGCGACTGGAAAGGCCACGACATCCTGCTGGACAGCTGGCTTGCGCTGCAACGCGACTACCCCGCCTGGCAATTGATCGTGATCGGCGACGGACCGCGCCGCGCCCATTTGGAAGGACGGGTGGCCGAGATGGGGCTGAGCGGCGCGGTACGCTTCGTCGGCAACCAGGACAACGTCCCCGAATGGCTGGGCTGCCTGGACCTGTTCACCCTGCCCTCATGGGGCGACGAAGGCGTGCCGCAGGGCGTGATGCAGGCCATGGCCTGCGGCTTGGCGGTGGTTTCCACCCCGGTCGGAGCGATCCGCGAAGCGGTGGTGGAAAACGTCACCGGCCTGTTGGCCGTGCCACGCGATGCCGGCTCGCTGACCGCGATGCTGGGCCGGCTGATGGGCGACGCCGAGCTGCGCCAGCAAATGGGCAGCGCCGGGCTGGCCTACGCCCGCGAGAATTTCGGCAGCGACGTTATGCTCGACAAGATGGAAGGGGTGTTCCGCCAAGTTCTGGAGGCGCGCGCCTGATGTGCGGCATCGCCGGTTTTTTCGGCAGCGCGCCGCGCCCGGCGACGACCATACAAGCCATGCTGGCGGCGCTGAAAAATCGCGGCCCGGATGCGCAACACGCAGTCACCTGGGACGCCACTTTCCAGCGTAGCGAAGACGCACCCCACCACGCCTTGCTGCATACCCGCCTGTCGATCATCGACCCGCGCCCCGAGGCCGACCAGCCGATGAGCAACGACGACGGCACGCTATGGCTGTGCTACAACGGCGAAGTTTACGGCTGGGCCGACGATGCGGCGGCCTTGCGCCAGGCAGGGGCGGTTTTCCGCACCCGATCCGACACCGAATTCATCCTGCGCGGCTATGAGGCGTGGGGCATGGACGGCCTGCTGCCCAAGCTGCGCGGCATGTTCGCCTTCGCGTTGCTCGATCTGCGCAGCCGCAAACTATGGCTGGTACGCGACCGCATGGGGCTTAAACCGTTGGTCTACTCCCACGGCGAACATGGCCTGTCTTTCGGATCGCTGGTGCGGGCGGTACTGCCCAGTCTGCCGCACGATCAGCGCGGATTCGACGCGGATGCGCTGGACGCCTACCTCGCCCACCGCTACATCCCCGCGCCGATGACCGTGTTCAGCCGGATCCGCCGCCTCGAAAACGGCCATTTGCTGGAATACGACCTCGACCGCCACACCTTGGACAAACGTTGCTACTGGTCACCGCAAGCGGTGCCGGGCGACTGGCGCACGGTGCTGGACGAAGCCATTACACTACGCACGGTGGCTGACCGGCCGCT
>CALMWM010000463.1 GCA_937873435.1 uncultured Gallionellaceae bacterium | reverse complement strand
GCCAGCGGCGCCATCGCGGCGATCTTCGACAAGCAGGAGATCAAGGCGGGGTTCGCCATCACCGGTGCCTTCGTGCAGCAGGTGGGTACTTTCCTGAACAACCGGGCGGTGGAAGTAGATAGCAAAGCGCAGGATGCCAAGAGCAAAGACCAACAGGCCGATGCCAGCTTGGCTAAGGCGCAAGCCCTGCCCGACGGCGAAGAAAAATCTCAGCTGCAACAGCAAGCCGATCAATTGCGCCAGGAAGCCGTCCAGGCGCGCGTTGACGCAAAAGATTTGGATGGAAAATGGGGCGCGGGCGGCAGCTATCGGCAAGTCCTGGGCGCAATCGCTGCGGCAGCTTCGGGTAACGTCACGGCGAGCGGTTCCCAGTTCGTGCAAAGCACGGTGGTCAACCTCGTCCAGGCGAAAACCGCGCAGGAAATCAAACAACTGGCCGACGACCTGGGGATTGCGGAAGGATCAATGGCCCATGCGGCGCTACATGCGATCAACGCCTGCGCCGGGGCGGCGGCACAAGGGGGCAATTGCAGCGCGGCGGCATTGGGCGCCGCCAGCGCAGCCGTGGCGGGCGCGTTGCTGATCGACGCCGAATCGTTGAGCAACACGCAAAAGGAGGCCAGAAAGAATTTGGTTGCGACGCTGGTTGCCGGGGTAACGGCATCCAACGATGCGACAGCGGCGGCGACCAACGCGGCACTCATCGAACTGGAGAACAACTCCAACGTCAAGAACGCGGTCAAGGCGGCGATCAACGACGCCAAGGCCTACCTCGGCGCCAAGGCACGGGATGGCGGGGAAAAACTCGGGCAGTTGCTGGAGAAGCTGGAAATTCAGACCTTGGTGGAGAAGCGGGAGGCCATCAAGCAATACATCGACGCGGCGGCCACTCGCGGCGGGCTGACCGAGCCGGAGTTGGCTGTACTGGCAACGCTTGCGGCGGCTAATGAGGTATTCTTCCCGGTCAGCGCTCTCGACCTGATTCCCGGTGCAGGGAAGGCGGTCGCCAAGGCGGGCGAACTCATCAAGGCCAGCGTCCGGGCAGAGGATGCCGTTAAGGTGGCGATGGCTGAGGCGAAGGCCGTTGGGCAAGCTGAAGCGATGCTGGGTGCAAACGGAACCAAGACTGCAAGCACTACGGTATGGAAAGGAGAAGGAAAAGCACGAATCGACATAGAGAAGCCGAACCCAGGCCAGAGGCCAGGTCAGATTCATTACCAAGATAATGGCAACAACAAATGGCTTTACGACCCAATGACAAATTCCTTCCCTGGAGCACCGAAGTCAGTAAACAAATTACTTGACGATCCAACTTTCCAAAATGGCATTCGCAAAGCTCTACGCTATTTGGGAGAAGTCTCATGAGGCAAATGAACTCCAAAATGGAAAAACTTCTTTCTTCATTACCGGACAAATGCGTATTGCATCCCTATTTTTCTCAGGTTGTAGATGAAGGATTTATTTTAGAGAACGGCTGCTTATTTTTGAAAAGGCTAAGAGCTGAAAGAATGCCCCCTTCCTTAAAACACGTTGGCGATGAAACGGGAGTAGAAGTATTCGTTAATTCTCTGCACACGGATGATTACGTATCAAATGGACATGTCGAGCAAGCAATAAAATTGTCTACCGAACTTGAGAGTAAATGGAGGCGTCATTACGGCACGGTGAATTCGGTGAAACCGATTATCGTGATAGCCGGCACGGAATTTGGCATGAATATCAAGTTGTTCAATAAACGTGAGGAGCATCCGTACTTAACTAACGACCTCGAAAGTTATGAGCAGCCAATTCTTCAAGTCGAATTCGAATGAGTGCCACTGGGTGGTTGGGTAAAGATGATTAACGGTTTGAACCCTGGGGCAGTAATCAAATGAATCTCACTGGCAGAGAACTAATCGATGTGATCGAAAAATACGCTTCGCTAGATTGGTATCGATACCCTAAAGTTATTTCCGATGAAAGGCTGCGGATACCACCAGTAGTCGTTTGGCGATTCGATCCAAACAGATCAAACGATGAACTCATTCGACGGATAATCACAGTCATTAGGGATGTAATTAATAGCCATCAAGGCAATGTTAGTTGGGCATTCGAAATAATGGGAAAGAACTGGGTGGTGTCGCCATCCCGAATTCAGGAGCTTGAGGATTCAGGACAATACAGAACAGACGGAGAAGCTTTGTTGCACTTGGCCAATCCCGATCCAAAGTTCGGCATGGATGCCCATGCCGAACTTTTAGCTATTGCCAACGAAATTTCGAGGCGTCTTAAGATCGAGTGAAACCCTCCTTCCCCCTTGCCCCCTGGTGCAGCTTTCTCATCCTCTGGCTCCTCCTCTCCCCAACCGGCGACAGCCAGTCGGCGATGGGCAGCACCCTCACCGCCGGCAACGACCTCACGATTCAGGCGACGACCGGCGACCTGACGGTCATCGGCTCCCGGCTCAGCGCCGGCAACAACGCCAGCCTCGCCGCCGCCGGCAACCTCGACCTGCTGGGCGCGGCAAGCACGGCGAACAACCAGTCCGGCTCCAGCGGCAGCGGGGCGAGCATCGGAGTAGGGCTCGCATTGGGCGGCAGCCTGAACGGCCTCTACGTCTCGGCCGGCGCCAACCGAAGCAGCGGCAGCGGCAACGGGCAGGACACCGCCTGGAGCAACACCCAGGTCACGGCAGGCAATACGGCAGGCCTGGAATCCGGCAGCGACACGAATCTCAAGGAAGCCACCGTATCCGGCAAGCAGGTGATCGCCGTCGTCGGCGGCAACCTCAACATCGAGAGTTTGCAGGACGCCAGCACCTACCGGGAGAGTGGCAACAGCGCCGGGTTCAGCGTCAAAATCCCGATATTCGGGGCCGGCTTCAGCGGCAGCATCAACGGCGGGCAGACCCGGATCAACAGCGACTACCTCAGCGCCAACAGCCAAAGCGGCATCCTGGCCGGCGACGGCGGGTTCCAGATCGCGGTGGCGGGCAACACCGACCTCAAGGGCGCAGTGATCGTCAGCAGCGACAAGGCGGTACAAGACCGCAACAACCTGCTCGTCACCGGCACCCTGACCACCTCGGACATCGAGAACAAGGCCGAATACGACGGCCAGAGCATCAACCTGGGCATAGGCTACAGCACCCCGACCGGCGGCGGGGCCGGCCAGGACGCCAAGGGCAATGCCGCGACCGGGGCGGATCAGACGCCCGGCAGCACACTGCCGAGCCTGAACGGCTGGAGCGCCACGCCGCCGGTGGTGCTGGGCGCCTCGGGCGATGCCCAAAACATGACCCGCAGCGCCGTCTCCGGCGGCACAGTGATCCTCACCAATGAGGCCGGGCAGAAACTGCTTACCGGCCAGGACGCGGCCACCACCGTTGCCAGCCTCAACCGCGATACGGCCAATGCCAGCGGCGCCATCGCGGCGATCTTCGACAAGCAGGAGATCAAGGCGGGGTTCGAGATTGCCGGAGCGTTTACCCGCGAGGCGGGAACGTTTATCGGTAACCGCCTTAATGATTCCGAACAGCTCAAACAACAGGCCGCCAAAGAACCCGATCCGAAAAAGCAGCAAGCGATGCTGCTCGAAGCCTATCAACAGGAACTGGACTGGGGCGCCGGCGGCACCAACCGCGTGATTCTGACGGCCATTACCGCAGCCGCGGGCGGCAATGTGACGGGTGGCGCAACGCAGATGATCCAGAGTGCGGCAGTCAATTACCTGCAAAGCCTGGGGGTGGAACAGGTGAAACAGCTTGCCGACAGCCTCAAGGGCAGCAACGGCCAACCCACCGCGACCAGCGAAATCGTCCGGGCAGCCCTGCAAGGCATCGTCGCATGTGCGGGAGCCGCCGCGCAAAGCGGCAACTGCGGCGCGGGGGCGCTGGGCGCCAGCGCCAGCGTGGTGCTGAACGAACTGATGAAGCCCGACAATGATAATCCGGCTTCCCAGGAGGCTCGCAAGATCCTTGCGGCGACGCTGATCGGCGGCATCGCAGCGGCAGCCGGCGCGGGCAACCTCCAGACGATGGTGAATGCCTCGATCCTCGAAACCGACAACAACGCCAACAACCTGCCGCCCGCAGCCCGCCAGGCGCTGGGCGGCGCGCTGGGCGTGGCTGCCAGCATAGCCAGCCTGGGCGAGGTGGTGAAGCCGGAGTTCTGGCAGGCAATGGCTATCTTGAGTCACTCGGACGACAAGATGGGGCTCATCCAGATTGCCATTGATCAAACCGTGGCCGAACGCCAGGGCGACTACGCGATGTTT
>CALMWM010000462.1 GCA_937873435.1 uncultured Gallionellaceae bacterium | reverse complement strand
ACGCGCCGGTCTGGATGGTGATGCTGCCGGTGCCGACGATGGTCGAATCCTTGTTTGCATACACGCCGCTGGTCAGGGTTTGCGCCGTTGCCAATTGGTTGACATCGACCTTGTAGGAACCCGCCGCGCCGGTATCCTTGCCGGCTTGGGCGGTAAGGGTCTTGTCGGCACTGGAAGTGGCTTTATAGGGAGCAGCACCTTGAGCAGTCCTGAAATCGCTCAATGCCGATTTGAAAGTATCCATCGCCGACTGGAGTTTGCCGTATGCAGACAATTTTACTTGGAAACTAGACTCCTGCCGGTTCAGGGTGGAAACCGAACTGCTGCTCCCGAGCTGGGTAGACTGCCCTATACCCGGAATCGCGCCCAAGGCACCGTACAGTCCATAATTGCTGCCGTAAAGGCTTGAAATAGTTCCTAACATTTCGGGTACCTCCTACAGTTCATTATAGCACCCTCATGAAAAAGGACAGGTTCGTTTGCCGCCATGTCCCGGATTACTCTGACTTTCCTTGGGGTTTGCGTGTAAAATTGCCAAGGATCAACTATTCTGTAATTCAAGAGACAACAATCATGCCGATCGACCATTCCGACGCACTAAAAAAAGCCGGCGTTCTCGCCGAGGCGCTCCCCTATATTCAGCGTTTTCACGGTAAAACCCTGGTCATCAAATACGGCGGCAATGCCATGACCGAGGAGGCGCTCAAGCAAGGCTTCGCCCGCGATGTCGTATTGCTCAAACTGGTCGGCATGAACCCGGTTATCGTGCATGGCGGCGGCCCGCAAATCGACGATCTGCTGAAACGTGTCGGCAAGGTGGGCGAATTTATTCAGGGGATGCGCGTCACCGATCGCGAAACCATGGACATCGTGGAAATGGTGCTCGGCGGCCAGGTAAACAAGGACATCGTCAACCTGATCAACCAGCACGGCGGCAAGGCGGTCGGCCTGACCGGCAAGGACGGCGCATTCATTCGCGCCAAAAAACTGATGATTCCGAACAAGGACACCCCCGGCGACTTGATCGACATCGGCCAGGTCGGCGAAATCGTCTCGATCGATCCCTCGCTGATCGCGCTGCTCGATTCGGGCGCCTTCATTCCGGTGATCGCCCCGATAGGCGTGGGTAAAGAGGGCGAAACCTACAACATCAACGCCGACGTGGTTGCCGGCAAGATTGCCGAAATTCTCAAGGCCGAGAAATTGGTACTGCTCACCAACACCCCCGGCGTGCTGGACAAGGACGGCAAGCTGCTCACCGGCATGACCCCGCGCGACATCGACGGCATGGTCGCCGACGGCACATTGTCTGGCGGCATGTTGCCGAAAATCGGCTCGGCACTCGATGCGGCGCGTAGCGGGGTAAAAAGTGTGCATATTATCGACGGTCGGGTAGAACATGCGCTGCTGCTGGAAATCCTTACCGACGCCGGGGTCGGTACCCTGATCAAGGCTGGGTAACGCGGCGACACCGCTTTCTACCCGGCTATCGCGGCTCTTGTGCCCATTGGGGCAGGGGCCGCTTCTGCAAACGTTACGGACATAGACTTTCCACGCAATGAATGAGTTTTTCGGCCTGGCCATCGCGCTGGCCAACCGGCTCAAGTATCCGCACAAGTTTTTTGTCGCGGCGCTGCTTATCGCCCTGACCTTGGCGATCGGCCTGACGCTGATCCTTCCCAGCCTCAACAGCGGTATCCACGCAACCCGCAAGGAACAGTCCGGCGTCGAGTACGTCCAGGCCTTGCGCAATTTGCTGATCGATGTGCAGCAGCACCGCGGCATGGCGAGCGCCTACCTGAATGGCGACCATACCTTCAAATCCGCGCTGAGCGCCAAGCAACAGGATATCGCGAACGACATAGCAGCATTGGATACGCTCGACACGCGATTGAGCGGACAGTTTCACGCCACGACCAAATGGACCGACTGGAAAGCCCGCTACGCGCAACTCGGCGGTGCCATGAACAGCATTGCCCCGCAGCAAAGCTTTATTGTCCATACCGGGCTGATCAAGCAGATTCTCGTGCTGATTGCGCATGTCGCGGACGAATCGGGGCTGGCACTGGACGGCGAAACCGACAGCCATCATCTGGCCCAGGCGATGACCGTTCACCTGCTTCAAATGGTTGAAAACATGGGGCAGATACGCGCGGTGGGGAGCGGGATTGCGGCGCGCGGCGCGCGCACTGCCGAGGACAAGATCCGTCTGATCGTGCTGATCGGCCAGATCGAATCCTCCGCGGATGCGCTCAACAACGACATCCGACGTTGCGTGGAGGCCAACCCGGCGTTGCGTCCGGCGCTGCAAAAAGCCGCCTGGATCAATCTGGCTTCCGCGATGTCGGTGATGCATTCGGTGCAACAGGGATTTATCGATGCGCGCACCATTGATCTGAGCTCCGCCGATTTCTTTGCCGATGTCACCAGGGCCATCGAACAGAACATCAAGCTGCACGACACCGTCGTTGCCACGCTCGACAAGTTGCTGGAAGCCCGCATAGAACAACTGACGCTACGCAAAACTGCCACCCTGGGCTTTGCCGCGGTCATCCTGCTGCTGGTCGGCTATTTCTTTATGGGTGGCTACCTCGCGATGATCCGCTCGATCCGCCAGATCAGCCAGGCTGCGGAGCGCCTGGCCGGCGGCGACCTTAGCAGCCGCATCACGGTGGACGCCCACGACGAAATGGCGGAGGTTGCCGGCAGTTTCAACCATATGGCCGACAAGCTGGAGCGTTCCTTCAAACAGGTAACGGCATCCGAACAATCCTTGCTGATCGCGCGCGACGAACTGGAAGAACGGGTGCAGGAGCGCACCCAGGCGCTGGAATCGCTGAATGCCGAACTGGTGAGCGCCTACGCGGAAATGGCGAAAACCATGGGCTCGCTGGAAGATTTCAAGTTCGCGCTGGATGAGCACGCCATCGTCAGCATCGCCGACAATCGCGGCATTGTCACCTTCGTCAACGACAAGTTTTGCGAAATCTCGAAATACTCACGCGAGGAGTTGCTCGGCCAGGATCACCGCATCATCAATTCGGGCTACCATTCCAGGGAGTTTTTCCGCAACCTGTGGGCCACCGTTTCCGCCGGCAAGGTTTGGCACGGCGAAACCAGGAATCGCAGCAAGGACGGCTCCTTCTACTGGGTCGCCTCGACCATCGTTCCGCTGCGCGACGGCAACGGCGACGTCGCGCAATATATCTCGGTACGTACCGACATCACCCAGCGCAAGCTCGCCGAAGAATCGCTGCAAGCCAGCAACGAACGCTTCCGCAGCACCTTCGACCTGGCGCCGATCGGGATGGCGCTGGTCGGCTTGGACGGCGAACTGCTGCAAGTCAACAACGCGCTGGTGGATATTCTCGGTTTCACTCCCGCCGAGTTGACCGGCAAACCGATGCAGGAGCTGCTCCACGAAGACGACCTGAAATCCTGGGTGTTCCTGGTGGTGCAGGCGCTGGATGAGGAGGTCAACACCTTCGGCCTGGAAATCCGCTATATCCACAAGGACGGCCACGAGGTCTGGGCGCTGCTGAATACTACCCTTCTGCGCGATGCCCAGCAGGAGCCGCTGTATTTCATTTCGCAGATACAGGACATCACCCAGCGCAAGCAGATGCTGGAAGAGTTGCGCAACGCCCACCGCGAGGCGCAGGAGGCTTCGCAACTGAAGTCGGAATTCATCGCCACCATGAGCCATGAAATCCGCACGCCGATGAACGCCATCATCGGCATGAACGAGTTGCTGTCCTACACCGAGTTGACCCAGGAACAGCAGGATTACACCCGTATCGTCCATTCCTCGGCCAATTCGCTGATGGACATCATTAACGACATCCTCGATTTTTCCAAAATGGATGCCGGCAAGATGGTGGCGGAAGTGGTCGAACTGTCTCCGCTGGAAATCGTCGAAAACGCGGCCGAGCTGATGTCGCCGCGCGCCCATGAGAAAAAAATTCAGCTGGTCACCTTCGTCGCGCCGGAAATCCCGGCGCTACTGATGGGCGATCCGGGACGCCTGCGCCAGGTGCTGCTGAATCTGCTCGGCAATGCGATCAAATTCAGCGAACATGGCCGGGTTGCCGTCAGGGTAAGCATCTCCTCGCGCACCAACGACTTTTGCGTGCTGCGCTTCGAGGTCAACGATACCGGCATCGGCATCACCAAGGAGGCGTTGAGCCGATTGTTCCAGCCTTTTGTCCAGGCGGATGGTTCGACCACCCGCAAATACGGCGGCACTGGGCTGGGGTTGGCAATCTGCCATCGCCTGGTCGAATTGATGGGCGGCGAAATCGGGGTGGATAGCGAGGAAGGGCGCGGTTCGACCTTCTGGTTCAAACTGCCGCTCAAGCTCGCCGCCAACACCCGGCCAGATTTGACTGCACATTCTCAATCGGCGCGCACCCTGGTGGTCGATGACGACGAAATCAGCCGCGACATCCTGGCGCGCTATCTGGCCGCGATGAAACTATCGTGCAGCGTTGCCGGAGACGCGATCCAGGGGCTTGAAATGTTGCGCGCCAGCGTCCGCGACAAGCGGCCTTTCGAGCTGGTGGTCGTCGACTTGGCGATGCCCGGTGCAGACGGTTTTTCCCTTGCCGGCGCGATCCGGGAAATACCCGCGCTCAAACCGCCCAAGCTGATCATGCTGACCGCTTTCGATCAACCCGGTATGCGCAACC
>CALMWM010000461.1 GCA_937873435.1 uncultured Gallionellaceae bacterium | reverse complement strand
ACCCCTACGCAAACCGGCCCATCCGTAGGGGCGGACCCATGTGTCCGCCCGTATTTTCCCAAGAAAATGGGGGAGGCGGTGCCCTGAGCTTGTCGGGCTTCGACGGGCTCAGCCACCGGGGCAGCAACCGATTCTGCTGTTCCCTGAGCTTGTCGAAGGGTTGGGAGGGGGTGAGGGTAGATCCTTCGACTTCGTCTCAATCACAGATTGCCCTGCGGGCAGGATGACAAGGTGCGCGCGCGGCTCCTAACCGCTTGACCGGAGCGCTTACCGCTCCTATACTTGATCAGGGGGAAGTTTCCCCGGGGAGCGTCCATGACCGACCAGAATCCATCCAGCCCAATCATCACCGCGCCGCCAGAGATCGTGGCGCTGGTTGAGCGTTTCACCGGGCAGCGCGCCGCTTACCGCACCGGCCACTACAACGAAACCCAACTGCGCCGCGACTTCCTCGACCCGCTCTTCGAGGCCCTGGGTTGGGACCTGACCAACCGCAAGAATTACTCCGAAAAATTCCGCGAAGTGATCCACGAGGTGTCGGTGGAAGTCGAAGGCCAGGCCAAGGCGGCCGACTACGCCTTCCAGTCCGGCGGCAACACCCTTTTCTTCGTGGAAGCCAAAAAACCGGCCGTCAATATCGAGACCAACCCCGATCCCGCTTTCCAAATCCGGCGCTACGCCTGGTCGGCTAAAATCCCGATCAGCATCTTGAGCGATTTCGAGCAGTTGGCGGTGTATGACTGCCGCGCCAAACCCGTCCACGGCGAACCGGCGCACATCGGCCGGGTGGAATTGTTCGATTACCCGCAATACGTCACCCAGTGGGACAAGCTCTACCGCCTGTTTTCCTACCAGGCGGTGCATCAGGGCTCGCTCGACCAGTATGCGGTGGGACTCAAGGGCAAACGCGGCACGGCGGACGTGGACGACGCCTTTTTGGTGGAAATGGAACGCTGGCGCGAGGAATTGGCGCGCAACATCGCGCTGCGCAACCCCGCGCTGACCACCCGCCAGTTGAACAGCGCCGTGCAGTTGACCATCGACCG
>CALMWM010000460.1 GCA_937873435.1 uncultured Gallionellaceae bacterium | reverse complement strand
CATCAGCTACTTTTACGACCGTGACGTCAAGGAATCCATCGAGCGCGTGCAAGCCATGATAGAACCCATCATGACAGTTACCATGGGGCTGATACTCGGCTGGGTGATGCTGTCGGTGATCGGGCCGATTTACGACACCATCAGCAAGATCAAAACCTAGCCTAGCTTCGCCATGTTCGCGAAAAAAATATTATATTTGTCGGAAAATCTTCTCGCTGCATGGCTGTGGCGAGGTGGAAAGCTCTCTCATAGCTGCGATTTCAATCTGGACAGCGATGGTTTCGCTAGTTTTGGCAATTTCGTTACGCAATCGCCGGGTACGCCGATACACATTCTGGTGGATGTAATCGAAGAAGATTTCCGCAACGAAACCATTCCGCACATCCTCGGCAAAGATCGACAGGCACTGGTGGAACGCAAGCTGAACCAGTTGTTTCGCAACACCACTTATCGCCACGCATCCCTACAAGGGCGTGAAGCAACAGGCCGGCGGGACGACAAACTACTCCTGACCGGCCTGACCAACGTGGAATTGCTCACCCCTTGGCTCGAACGTATTTCCCAGCGCAAGCTACCGCTCGCGGGTATCTATTCGCTACCGCTTCTCAGTCAGGTACTGGCAAAAAAACTCAAACTGCTCGCGCCGCATCAATTGCTGATCACCCGGCAAACCACCGGTCTGCGCCAAAGCTATTTCCAGGAAGGACTGCTCAAATTCAGCCGCCTTACCTTGCTGGCAAGCGACGATATGGTTTCCATGCAAGCTACCGTACTTCGGGAATGCCAGCGCACCCAGCAATACCTTAACAGCCTGCGTCTACTGCCGCGCGACCAGCAGCTCGAAATCGTGCTGATCTGCACGGAAAAATACCACCCGCAGATTCAACCAGAGAGCATGGACACACCACTGATGCGCTACCGCATTACGCACATCTCGGAAGTTGCCACTCAAATCGGCTTAAAGGTTTTTCCGGAAAATCTGGCTAGCGAATTGCTATATCTGCATCTGCTTGGCCGCTTCCATCCAGCGCAGCATTACGCCACTGCGGGGCAGCGCTGGTACGACCAATTGCGTTTGGTACGCGCAGGGATCCTTGGCGCCACAGCAGCAACCATCGCCGCCAGTTCTTATGTATCGCTAATGAATTTCAACCAGGCGCTGGTAAATCATGATCTGAGCCAGAATATTTCGCGTGAAGCCCAGGAAGTACAAAAGCATTATCAGGAGATCAAGAACACCTTTCCTCCGACCCCGGCCCCCGCCGAAGATATGAAAGCAGCGGTTGAACTGGTTGAAGCTGCAGCACGCAAGGACATCATGCCCGATCCTCTGCTAGGCATCATCAGCGAAGCTCTGGAATCCGCACCAGCGCTTAAGCTTAACCAGATAAAATGGCGTGTACGCGACAAACCAACCGAAGAAACACCAACACCCCAAACTCCCGCGCCTGGCGGTAATGAGAACGCTGCACCCATCCTCACGATCAACCGTGAAAGCCCTTACCAAATTGCTATTATCGATGGGGAAATTACACCTTTCAGCGATTTTCGCAGCGCGCTTGAGAGCGTCAACCACTTCATCGAAGCTTTGAAAAAAGTGCCCTCGCTGCATGTCGTCCCGCTGGTCATGCCGATTGACATTGCTTCACAAGCCAGCCTGCAAGGTAGCGCCGGAAAAAAGGGACCGGATAAAGTGGCGTTTACACTCAAACTGATACTCGCCCCCGCGCCATGAAATTTCCCAAAGAAGACTTCCCCCTGATCCGTACAGCCGTTATCTTGCTGGCAACCGCTGTTTTTTTGAGTGTCCTTGGCATAGCCGGAAGCGTCTATATTGAAAATTTGATGCAGAAAAACAAAGCCGAAGATCAGCAACGGCTTGAGCAAAGCCGTGTCCAACTCGACCAGGTGCGCGTCGAAGAGGAAGAGATCCGCCTCTACCATGACAAATATCTTAAATTGCTGGATCAAGGCATCTTTGACAAGGAAGACCGCCTGTATTGGATAGAACACATCAACCAGATAAAGGAGAACAGAAAACTATTCGAGCTCGATTATCGAATTGGCGCCCAGCAAGCCATTCAAGCCGACCCAGGCATTCCCCCAGGCAATTTCACCCTTTACGGCAGCACACTGAATCTCGGTTTCACCCTGCTGCATGAAGAAGACCTGCTCAATGCACTCAACGATTTCAAGAAAAACACCAAGCGGATCGGCCTCCTGCGTGAGTGTTCGCTGACCCGTACCAGCGAAAGTGCAGCCAGCAACGCCATCGCCCCTCACCTGAAGGCCGAATGCACCTTGGTATGGCTTTCGCTGAAACCCAAGGGCAGTGTCGTAGCTCCATAGTTTTCCAGGCAGGCCACTCTTACCGTAACAAATCCCCGCCCAATTCAGCCGTCTATCCTCCTTACCAAGCACAGGCGCCAGATTTTCAGCGTTCTTTTTACGCCACCTGCACCACAGTTAACGATAGAACATTATGCAAAACATTAAACAATGCCTACAACGCATTGCACTATAATGGTATTTATGCATAATTCTTCTTTAGATAAAGTCGGGTCTGCCGTTAATGTAGGCAAGGTATCGTTATCGAAACTTAATAGGCAAGGCCAATGATATTGTTGCAAACCAAGAGTAGGCGTAACCCATTCACGGCAGGCAAACTGCCCCGTGAGGAGGTACTGCGCGTTCGTGGCAAGCACCGATGCATTACCCTGCAGCTAACGCTTCTCATCGCCTTTACCACCTTATCTTCGCTTTCATGGGGAGAATCTCTCGGTCGTTTGTTTTTCACCCCTGTTGAACGCAGCAACCTCGACCGCGACCGACTGTCTGGCGGCATCGGGGAACATGAAGGCGCTGCCGCCCTGCAAACGGAAAGCCTCACCCTGAACGGGATCGTCAAACGTAGCAGCGGCAAGACCACGGTTTGGATTAACAATTTGACACAAAATGAAAGCGACCTTCCGCCTGAATCGAGACGGCTGGCCGGCAGGGCACGGCTACCGAACTTCCCGGTGCTGGTGCAAAAAACCGGGAAAACGGTAACACTCAAAGTCGGACAAACGTTGAATATCGACAGCGGGGAAATCCGGGAAAACTATCAAGCTCCTCGCCCCCGCAAGGAAGTTCCGCCGGCCATGGCCTACCCTGCCGCTACTGCCGCAGCCAACACGCCAGCCTCAAGTGCAAACGGTGCATCGCCTCTCAACCAGAGCTAGCCTGTAGAGACACAAAATCTTGCGTCTCTAAATACAAGCCTGTTAATCAGCGTGCAAGCTGGTTTTTTTACCATGCACGCAGCAAGTTTGCTAAAGTAACATAATGCACCCCATCCATCATTCATCCAAGCGCCAACAAGGCTCAGTTCTCGTCGTCATCCTGATCATGCTCGGGATATTTGCTGCGGTGTTGGTCAGTGCACTGAAAAGCAACCCACAAATCGAGCGCGACAAAGTTTCAGCAAACACGCTGGCGCAAGCCAAGGACGCGCTGCTCGGTTATGCGGCAACATACCGGGACAGCCATCCCAGCGCAGGCCCCAACTACGATCAGGTTTTCGGCTATCTTCCGTTGCCGGATATGGGCCCCGTCAACAATTTGGAAGGTGAGGCTGCCAGTAGTGTCACAGGAAGTCTCACCGACTATAGTCTTATTGGCAAACTTCCCTGGAAAACCTTACGTCTTTCCGTGCTGCGTGACAGCGGCGGAGAATGCTTGTGGTACGCAGTTTCCGGTCGCTACAAGAACAACCCCATGACAGCCGTTCTCAACTGGGACACCCCCGGCCAATTTGATATCACGGCGGAGGACGGCACCACCGTCACACTACCCAACGCAGTTGCCATCATTTTTTCGCCCGGCGCGGTTTTGCCAGGCCAGAATCGTTCGCCGCTAGCGAGCGGCGTAACCAATTGCGGCGGTAATTACGACGCTCAGAATTACTTGGACACCTATAGCAATGCCAACGCAATCAATAACATTCTTAACTATTTCACAG
>CALMWM010000459.1 GCA_937873435.1 uncultured Gallionellaceae bacterium | reverse complement strand
GGCCGCTCGGGGTGTTCCTCTCGGGCGGGATGGATTCCAGCCTGATCGCCTGCCGTCTCGCCGCGCAGGGCCATGCCGGCTTGCAAACCTTCAGCGCCGCCTTTCCCGGTTCGGCCATGGACGAAAGCGCGGATGCCGCCGCATTCGCAGAGGAGCAAGGCTTCCCCAACCGGGCGGTGGCGATCCCGACGCAGATCGCCGACGATTTCGCGCGCATCGTCGCCGACCTGGACGAGCCCTTCGCCGACCCGTCGAGCTTTCCCACCTGGTATCTGGCGCGCGAAACCAGCGCTACGGTCAAGGTGGTGCTCGGCGGCGACGGCGGCGACGAGCTGTTCGCCAGCTACAAGCGCCTGCCCAAGCACCTGAAAACCGCCTGGCGCAGCGGCCTGCGCCTGCCCTTGCCGCTCGCGCCGTCCGCCTCCGGCAAGGGCGCCGGCAAATGGCTGGCCGAATTGTCGCTGGACTGGGAAAGCGCCTACGCGCTGCGTTTTTCCGGCTGTACGCCGGGGCAGCGCGCCTTCCTGCAGCCGGCGCACCGGCCGCGCCGCATCGTCTGGTGGCGCAAGCCGGACGGGGAAAACACCACGCCGCTGAAAAAACTGCTGGCCTGGGATTACGCCAATTACCTGCCGGAATACATCCTTCGCAAGGCCGACCTGATGACCCTGTGCCACGGCCTGGAACTGCGCGCGCCGCTGCTCGACCACCGCTTCGTCGAAACGGTGCTGGCGTTGCCCGATGCCGAACGCTTCAGCCAACCGGCCAAGAAACTGCTGGCGCAAGCCTGCCCGGCGCTGGAAACGATCATGCAGCGCAAGAAGCGCGGTTTCAACCCGCCGCTCAAGGGCTGGCTGCGCGACGATCTGGCGCCACGCCTGCCGGGCTTGGGCCAGCGCCTGCAAATGCTGAGCGGCGGGCAACTCGATGCGCAGGCGGTTGAAACGCTGGTTGTCTGCTACGGCGAGGATGAATCGCTGGCCGAACAGGTCTTGCAATTGCTGATCCTGGATGAAAGCCTGGGGCAGTTGAAGGCTTTGGCTGATAAGGAATCGCGCTGATGAACAGACCCGAATTGCTCCCCTCTCCCGCAAGCGGGAGAGGGGCTGGGGGAGAGGGAAGAGTGACAACAAAATCAACCCATTGCCCTCTCCCTAACCCTCTCCCGCTTGCGGGAGAGGGAATTTGTGCGCACACCTCAGCCGATGAGGAAGGGGGACGATGAACAGCCGCTTTCCTCCGCGTCTGCTGGCCGCGCTGGTCGGCGCCTGGCAGCATTTCCTGGGGCGCCGCCCGCAACGCCGCCCGGAAAACCCGCAACGCATCCTGATCGCCCATCAACTGCTGCTCGGCGACGCCATCATGCTGACGCCGCTGATCGCCAAGCTGCGCCACAATCACCCCGCCGCCGAAATCTTCATGCTGTGTCCGCCGGCCTATGCGCCGTTGTACGCGGGCCGGCCTTACGGCGTGCATGTCCTGCCGTTCGACCCGCGCTCCCTGCGCGATACGCTGGCGCTATTGCGGTCCGGCGGTTTCGACTGGGCGCTGATTACCACTGAGAACCGGCTGAGCTGGCTCGCCCGCGCCATGGGCGCGCGCTGGATCGTGGCGTTCGACGGCGATCCGGGACGTTACAAGAACTACCCGATCGACGAATTCCGCCCCTTCGCGCCCGCCCCCAAGGCCTGGGGCGAACTGGCCGCGGAACTGAGCGACGGCGAGGCGCCGCTCCCGTTCGCTCCCGCCGCTTGGCCGGCGCCGCCATGCGCGGATTTTCCGCTGCCGCAAAGTCCCTATTGCGTGCTGCACGTCGGGGTGAAAACTCCGCTGCGGCAATGGCAGCCCGAAAAATGGGCGGCGCTCGCCGACTGGCTGGCCGGGCGAGGCTTGCAGGTGGTGTGGAGTTGCGGCAAGGGCGAGGAAAGCCTGATCGCCGCCGCCAACCCGCAAGCCAAATTTCTCAGCTATCCCGGCAACCTGGACCTGCCCCAGTTATTCCGCCTGCTGGCGCACGCCCGCCTGGTGGTGTGCCCGGACACCGGGGTCGCCCATCTCGCCCATCTGACCGGCGTCGCCAGTGTCGTGCTGTACGGCCCCGGCGACCCGACGATATTCAGCACCGGCGAATTCTGGCGCAACCACCCGGAACAAAAGGTTTTCGTGGCGAATATGCCGTGCCGCGACGAAAACCTGATTTTCCGCCGCAAGCTCGGCTGGGGCGGTCATTGCGCGCGTAGCGCACTAGCCTGCGCCGCGCCCATCTGCATGGAGGGCATCGGCCTGCCGGCGGTGCTCGCCGCCGTTGAAAAACTCCTGCCCGGCCACCCATGAAAGCCGCGACCGCGCCCGTCAAAATCCTCATCATCCGCCGCGACAATATCGGCGACCTGGTCTGCACCACCCCGCTGATCCGGGCGCTGCGCGAAAAGCTGCCTGACGTCTGGCTGGGATTGCTGGCGAACAGCTACAACGCCCCGGTGCTGCACGGCAACCCGCATCTCGACCGGATTTTCACCTACGAAAAGCGTAAGCACCGCGCTGCCGCAACCGGCGTGGCAAGGCTGTATTGGAATCGGATCAAGCTGATCCTGCACTTGCGCGCGCTCAAGCTGGATTACGTGATCCTCGCCGCGCCGGCGTACCAGCGCAGCGCGCTACGCTTCGCCCGCCTGATCGGCGCACGCCACCTGGTGGGCTACGCCGACCCGCAAGGACTAATCGACATGGCGCTGCCCGCCCCGGACGACGACCTGCACCAAGTCGAAAGCGTTTACGCGCTGGGAAGCTTTTTCGGCATAGCACCGCCGGCCCCGCCGCTGGTATTGAGCGCCGATGCCGCACAGGTTGCGCGCATCGCTGCCACCCTGCCGGAGCGGCGCGGAAAGATCCTGGTCGGCGTGCACTTGAGCGCGCGCGAGCCGGATCGGCGTTGGCCCAAGGAACATTTCATCCGCCTGTGCCGTGAGTTGATCGACCGCCACGGCTGTAGCGTGATGCTCACCTGGGCACCGGGCGGGCGCGACAACCGTTTTTTTCCCGGCGACGACGAAACGGTGCGTGAAGTCGTTGCCGCCGTCGACCGCGCCGAACTGATCGCCTGTTCCACCGACAGCCTGGAAGCGCTGTGCGCCGCGATCAGCCTGTGCGACCTGCAAATCAGCAGCGACGGCGGGCCGGTGCACCTGGCCGCTGGCTTGGGTAAACCGGTGCTGTGTTTCTTCAGCGAGGAAAGTCCCGCCAAATGGCACCCGTGGGGCGTAAAATACGCGCTGCTCCGCAAACCCAGCCGCCGCATCGCCGACATCGCGGTGGAAGAAGTGCTGGCGGAATTCGACCAACTTTGCCTAGCCTGTCAATGAAACGCACCGCTTCCCTCTATTACGCGCTGACTTTCCTGCTCTTCGCGTTGATGTTCGTGTGGCCGCTAGGGCACACCATCGCGTTGCGCCTCATGCTGTTTTCTGGCGCACTGCTGTGCGTCGGCCTGCTGGTTCACGCGGAAGGCCGCCGGACGGTCGCCACCGACGACACCTATGTCAAAGTAGCCGCTTTCCTGTGGCTCGCCCTTGCCGTCTGGATACTGCTGGGCGCGCTGACCTTCGCCAGCGATCCGGCCAAGGTGCTGGTCGAACTGCGCGGCCAATGGCTGCGCGGCGGCCTGGCCGGGTTGCTGGGATTCATGACTGCCGCACTGGTGCTGCGCGGGCGCTCGCCGATTGCGCCGCCGCTGATGTTCAGCCTGATCGTCGCGCCGATGTTCCTGCAAACCCTGATACAAGCGGGTTACAGCCTGTGGTTATGGTGGGGCAGCGGCGCGCTGCCGTTCGACCAGACCCTGTTTGTCCAAGGCAAGGCCAAGGTCAGCTACCTCACCAATACCGCGCTGGCGATCCTGTGTGCCGAACTGATGGCACGCATCACCTTCCGGCGTTCTTTCCTGCCACTGGGCAGCCGCTTCCTGGCCGCCCTCATCCCGCTGCTGCTGCTCTGCCTGTACCTGCTGGGTGTGCGTAACGGCGTGTTCGGCGCGGTATTCTTATTCCTGTCCTGCATGGTGTTGTATGCGGTTTCCCAACGCAAGCGTATACGCGGCGCGGTGCTGGCGCTGACTCTTGCCGCCGGCATCGCGGCTGTCGCGAGTTTCGTCTGGGTGGCGGAAAAGGCCGACATCCGCTGGCAGAACTTTGCCCAGACCGTACCGATCGCCTGGGATACGCAAACCCACCGCGCCTGGCTGAATCAGGATAAGTACCCCTATCCCCAGCTGGCCGATGGTCGCATCGTGGACATCTCGGCTTATGAGCGCATCGCCTGGTTCAAGGAGGGCGCCTTGCTGCTCAAGGAGCATCCCTTGGGCTTCGGCTACAGCCGCACCGCGTTCAGCGACGGCCTGGCGGCGAAATATCCCGGCGAGGTGCTGCTCGGCAAACACAGCCACAGCGGCCTGCTCGATTTCGCACTGGGAACCGGCATCCCCGGCCTGCTGCTGTGGTTCGCCCTGATCGCCTGCTTTGTGGCTATCGGCTGGCGCGGCTTTTTCCGTTACCACCATCCGGCCGGACTGGCCTTGCTGTTCGTGGTGATGGGCTTTTTCGGACGCAGCCTGATCGACAGCAATCTGCGCGACCACATGCTGGAACAATCCTTGTTCCTGTGTTGCCTGCTCGTTGCTTTTTCGTTGCCGCGAAACCGGAGCGAATCTTGAACGCGCTGAAAATCCTGGTGATCCGCCGCGTCAACATCGGCGATCTGGTGTGCACCTTGCCGCTGATTGCCGCGCTGCGCGAGAAATTCCCGCAAGCCCGCCTGGACGTACTGGTCAACAGCTATTGCGCGCCGGTGCTGGCGGGCAACCCGCATATCGACCATCTCTACATCTACACCAAGGCCAAGCACCGTAAAGCCGGGCAATCCGCACTCGGCGTTTACTGGGACAGATTGAAAACCACGCTGGCGCTCCGCTACACCGGCTACGATTACGCGGTGCTCGCCAACGTCAGCTGCCTGCCGCGCCCGATCCGCTGGGCTAAGCAGGTAGGCGCGCGGCAGCTGGTCGGTTTCGTCGAAAACGGCAACCCCCTGGCCGGGGAAATCGACTGCCCGGTGCCGCTGCCCGGCCCCGAACGGCACGAAGTGGAGCGCCTGATGGCGCTGATGCAGCCATTCGGCGGTACTGCAACAATCCCGCCGCTGCGCATTGTGCCACCTGCGGGGGATCTGACAAACATGCGGCGGAGACTCGAAACCCTCGGTTGCTCCGGCACGGCAAGACCGGTCGGGTTCCATATCAGCGCACGCCTGGAAAGCCAGCGCTGGCCGACGCAACGCTTCATCGAACTGGCACAGCGGCTGAACGCCGAGCGTCCTACGCCGATTGCGTTGTTCTGGTCGCCGGGCGCGACCGACAACCCCAATCATCCGGGCGACGACTGGAAAGCCGAGGAGATCCTTGCCGCTTGCCGTGACTTACCGATCTACCCGCTGCGGACCGAAAAACTGGAAGAACTGATTGCCGGGCTGGCGTGCGTGGATAGTCTCTTTTGCAGCGACGGCGGCGCGATGCACGTCGCGGCTGCCTTGGGCAAACCTATCGTCTGCCTGTTCGGCGAATCGAACGCGGCCAGCTGGCATCCGTGGGAGGTCGAACATGTTGTGTTGCAACCGGAGAGCCGCAAAGTCGCGGATGTCGGCGTGGAAGAAGTCGCGGACGCCTTGTCGGGCTTGATGCGCGGCCCGGACTAGCGCGCCTAGTACGCTCCGTCCTTGGCGAACACCACCTTGACGGTCTTCAGCAGGATCACGATGTCGTACCACAGCGACCAGTTCCTGACATACCAGGCATCCAGGTTGGCGCGGTCGAGAAAGGTGGTTTCGCTGCGCCCGCTGATCTGCCACAGCCCGGTGATGCCCGGGCGCGTCTGGACATACAGCGGCAGCGTGTCGCCGTAATAGTCCAGTTCGCGCGCCAGCAGCGGGCGCGGCCCAACCAGGCTCATGTCGCCCTTCAGCACGTTCCACAACTGGGGTAGTTCGTCGAGACTGGTTTGGCGTATCCAAGCGCCGATGCGC
>CALMWM010000458.1 GCA_937873435.1 uncultured Gallionellaceae bacterium | reverse complement strand
AGGCGGAGGCGGATCGAGTGGGCCTGCCGCGCCATCTGGAATTGACCAAGCCGCGCTGACCAACGCCGAAACCGGAAGGCGCATGGCTGAAATTGCCGGCCAACAATTTGATTTCGGCAAACAGCAGTACAGCGACCTGAAGCCGTTCTACGACCAAATCCTGCAACAGAATGTCGATATCGGCAAGGCTTCTGCCAGTCAGGCCGCCGGGCAGTGGGAGGATTACCAGAACATATTCCGCCCCATCGAAGCCCGCGTTGCTGCGGATGCAATGGCGGCCGGCACACCGGAAATGCAGGCGGCCAAGGCCCAGCGGGCACAGGCGGCCGTGGGAACGCAATTCGAGGCCGGCCGTGATTCAGCTTCTCGCCGCATGGCTGCGGTTGGCGTCAACCCGGCTTCAATGCGCAACGCTGATTTCGAACGGCAGTCGGCCAATGAGCAGGCGTTGGCTGAGGCAGGGGCAGGAACGAATGCGGCAAACGCGGAGGAAATGCGCGGGATTGCCCTGCGGTCAGGCGCTGCGCAGTTTGGCAGAAACATGCCGCAGACTGGGATTGCGTCCGATTCGCTCGCCCTGAATGCAGGATCAAGCGGAGTCGGGACGGCCGGCGCTATGATTGCCGGACGGAACGCTGCAACATCCGCAGCCTTGCCGTGGTACCAAGCCGGGACCAGCGCAACTACGGCCGGCGGGAATCTCCTTCTCGGGCAATACGGAATTGATGTCAGCTCCCACAACGCGCAGCTACAAGCCGACGCCATGGAACGCGCCGCGATGTATGGGGCGCTGGGATCGCTCGCTGGCGGTGGTATGGCGATGGCAGCCCGATCGAGCAAAGAGGCGAAGACCGACAAGGAGTCCGTGGACGAAGTCCGCGTGCTCGAAGCCGTGAAAGGCCTCACGGTGGAAAGCTGGCGCTACAAGCCAGGCGAAGGGGATGGCGGCGAACACCTCGGGCCTTACGCCGAGGATGTCCACGAGAAATTCGGCGAGCGTGCCGCACCCGGAGGCGGGCATATCGACCTGATCTCCATGAACGGTATCAACCTGACCGCCACCAAGGCCCTTGCCAAGCAAGTGGACAGGCTTACCAAGGACTTGGTAGCGATGAAGTTCGCGGCGCGCGGAATTGAAAGGAGAATCGCATGAGAATGGGGGGTGTTGGGGCCGGAGCTTTTGCAGACAAAGCCATGGCGGCGTTTGGGATTGTCGATCAAGCCTACAGCCGCCGCGAAGCCGAGGACCGCGAGAAACAGCGGTTCGCCCGCGAGCAGCAGACATGGCGGCAGGACGATGCAGCCCAGCAAGTCGTCAAGGACGCGCTTTCCTATGACCCGGCATCAGAACAGAAACCAGTCTCTGTTCCTATCGCATCCAGCGGTATTAACGCGCCGGACGAACCGGTAGGCGAGGGTTCCACCGGCGGCACTTCTTCGGCCGGGACCCCGATGCCTGCCGCGCCTGCCGCGCCGCTTACACCCACCCAGGCGATCGAGAAAAAGGCCGAACGGTTACGCGTAGCCAAAGGGCAACTTGCAGCCCTTGGCGGTCCGGCCATGCAGAAATACGGCATGGCGCTGGACGAGCAGAAAAAGGCGCTGGCATCCGCGCATGCTGCCAGTTTCCAGCCGCAGGAAGCGACTTCTGACGGGATACTGACAGAACGCGACGCCCTGCGGTATGCCGCGCACCGCGCCCGCGGTGAAACGCTGTTTTCCGACCCGCCGAGTGCCGAGCAGATGCTGGCAATATCGAGCACGGCAAAGCGGTTGGAGAAAGCCGGAATCATTGCCGGGGCAGACGCCGCGCATCTTGGAAATCTCGAACAGGCCAAGCTGGACTGGAAGAATGCCAAGGGGCTCCCCGGTGAACTCGTCGGCCTGAAACCGATGGTTGGCCAGATTGGTGGAATACCGGTCAAGACCAATGCGGCCGTGTTCAAAAAACCGGACGGGACAATCGTCGAAGTACCGGCGATCGATATGGCGCGGCAGGGCATGACACTCAAGGAAATGATCGACCTCGACTTGAAGTCGGCCGACACGAAATCGAAGATCGAGTACAGGGGGGCGATGGCCAGAAAGGTTGCGGCTGTTGGAAGTGGCGGCGGCGGGAAGCAAACGGCTTTCGAGAGAAACGCGGCATGGTGGGTTGCGAACGGGAAAAAACCTGACGGCACGAAATACACGCCGGACGAAGCCGCGGTCAAGGCGAAGGAACTCATGCAGAAACCGAGAGAAACGCAAATCTTCGAAGTCAAGAAGGCACTCATCAGCGGCATGAACGGTCTCCGATTCTCCGGGCCAAACGGCGCAGAACGTGCCGCCAAAGAGGCGGAAGCCATCGTGGACGGCGGCGCCGGGGAACCAGCTAAACCCGCCGGCGGCGAATGGACCGGCCCGCGGCCGTGGCTTCCGGCGCAATAAGCCATGCCTGACGGCCTCGAAAATCTGGACATCCAGAGCGAACTTGATCGTCGCGCGATCGAGCCCGGACTGGAGTCTGATGTCCCGGAAGCGCGCGCGCCGAAGATCCCGACTTGGGCCGAAGTGCTCCAGCACCCCGACATCAAGGGGCTCTCCGAGTTCGAGAAAGAGCAGGCGCGCAACGCCTACTGGAAGGACGTGATCGAGCCGGTCGTCCCGAAAGAGCATCTGCGGGCAGCGCGCACTGCTTTTGATACCGACACCCGCCAGTTGACTCGCGACAGCATGAAGCCGATGCCGAAACCCGGGATTCTCGATAGGTTCAAGGCTGCATGGAATAGCGACCAGTCACAGCCCATGGAGACTTCCGACCTGTCGCGGGTATCGGAAGCCGAGGCTCAGGCGGCGACCGAAAAAGCCGGACAGCCGGCTCGGATGACAGCGACCCGCGGCGGACAGCCTCAACTCCCTGGCGGCCGTGTCGTCACGATGGCCCCCGAGGTTCCGGGGAAAGAAACGGCTCCGATCATGGAGTCCGTCAAGGCTGCGCCGAAGCTCTTCCAGCTTGGCATGGTGCAGGCCATTCCGCAGACCGCCCGAATGGTGCAGGACCTTGACCAGCGCATCGAGGACGCTGCCAAGACGCGCGATGCGTTGGCGGCGCGCGTTGGCCAACCCTACGTTCCGCCGGATTACAACGTCCGTCTTCAAGTCGGCAAAAGCTATCAGCCCATCGAAGAAGAAGCGTTGAACATTCAGCGCACGTTGCACACGCCGGCCGATTCGCTGGGCAGCTACGAATCCGAGGTCCAGGGTCTCGACAAAACCATCGCAGACCTGACTGCCCAGCGCGATCTCTACGCCAAGACCTCCGAACTGGTGGGCAAGGATATTCAGGAAGCCACCCCGAAGAATCAGGGCATGGGCGGGAAGATGCTCACCACGGCCGCGCAAAGCGCTGGCCCGATGGTGGCTGGCGCCGCGACTGGCATGGTCAATCCCGCGTTGGGCATTGCGATCGGTGCCGGTGGCGGCTCGGTCATGCAGGGTTCCCAGGCGTTCGAGCAAACGCTGACCGCTGGTGAAGACGCCAGAAAACGGTTGCCTGAATTCACTGCTGCCAAGAACAAATTCCAGTACATCCGCGAAATAGCCAACAGCGAAGACGCCGACGGCACGACGCGCAAAGCCGCTGTGAACGCCCTGCAGGCGATGCAGGAGAACGCTGACGCCCGTGGGTCAGGAACGCTGTCGAACGCGGCCGAGGCGCAGGCCAATATCCAGGCGGTCAAGAAATTCGGGCTCGATCTCCAACGGATTGCTGAAAACGCCACGATCCGCAGCGCGAAGGCCGGGGCTTTCATTCAGGGCGCAGCGGAATACTTCGGCGAGAAAATTGGACTCGGCGCGATCCTGAAGCCCGGGTCGGCTTTGCTGCCGAAGCTGGTTGAATCGCTGGCGACCAATTTCGGCCAGGAATTCGCCACGCAGGGCGTGCAAACGCTCGATCAGGTTCTTCGGTACGACCCGACGATCACTCTCAGCGACGCCCTCGAACAGATGTTCGTTGCCGGCGGCGCCGGCGCGGTGACGGCGGGACCGCTGACCGTAGCCTCTCATGCCGCCGAAAAGTTCGCCGGCAGGAAATTCGCCGGTGAGCCCGGGCCGAAAACGGCGCCCGGAGAAACCGTGGTTCCACCCGGAGCAGTCCCAGCCGAGCGCCCGGCCGCAACTCCATCCGCACCTCCTCCGGCGATCCCGCCCGCGGAGAAAACAGGCGTTCTTTCGAACCAAGGGGCCGAAGCCCTCACGCCCGTCGAACCGAACAGTCTTGACCGCGTCACGGCGATCGACGGCCGGCTTGCCGAGCTTTCCAGGGGACTCCAGCCCGAACAACCCGCCGCCCCTGAGATCGCCGACGAGATCGGAAAGTTGCGCGCCGAGCGCGACCAGATCACCCGCGACTGGCCGAAGCTTGCGACCGGAAATCCGACCGTGTTTTCCACGGAGACCGGAGCCGAGCTCGCCGGCCGCTATGCTGTTGCCGACGCTGACAGCCTGATCGCCTCCCACGACACCAACCTGCGGCCGAATCCGGCTTTCCCGCAGGAACTCCAGCCGCGCGCGCGCGAGCGGGCGGCTTCCGAACTCCAGGTCTCCAACATCGTGCAGAAGCTCAACCCGGCGCGGCTGGGTGAGTCTGCGGACGCCTCGAACGGCTCGCCGATCATCGGTGCCGACGGCTTGGTCGAATCCGGGAACGCCCGTACGATCGCTCTACAGCGTGTCTACCAAGCCAACGGCGAGAAGGCCAACACCTATCGGGCGTGGGTCGCGGAGACCGCGCAGCGGCTCGGAATACAGCCTGAGCAGTTGGCCGGCATCAAGAATCCGGTGCTGGTAAGGCTCCGGGACACCCCAGTCAACCGGGCGGAATTCACCCGCCAGGCCAACGCGTCGACGACGGCGCAGATGTCAACGGTCGAACAGGCCCGGTCGGATGCCGCGCGGATCCCGTCTTTCGACGACCTGACGGTCGGCGAGACCGGAGAGATCAGCGTTGCCGGCAACCGGAAATTCATCGCGCAGTTCGTCGGCACGCTGCCGGTGACCGAACAGGCCGCTCTGGTTACCGGGACCGGAGAACTCTCCCAATCCGGGTACGCCCGCATCCGCAACGCCATCCTTGCCCGCGCGTACGGCGATTCTCCCGTGCTGATGCGGATGGTCGAGTCGCTGGACAACAACCTGCGCAACATCACCGCCGCGCTGATGCGGGTCGCCCCGCAAGTTGCCAAGTCCCGCGAGGCCATCGCCGAAGGTGCGCTGCACAACCGGGATATCACGGCCGACATTCTATCCGCGGTCGAAGAGTTGTCCCGGCTGAAGGACGGCGGCCAGAACATCACCGAGTTTCTGGCCCAGGGTACAATGTTCGGATCGACCCTGACGCCCGAAGCTGCGGATTTGCTGCGGTTCCTGGATGCCAACATCCGCAGCCCGAAAAAGATCGCCGCGCTGGTCGAGAACTACCTGTCTGCCATGGCGGCGATCGGAAACCAGAATCAGGGCAGTCTGCTTGGGACGACAGAAGCGCCGTCCAAGCAGGAGATCATCAACCAGGCGAAGAAGGGAATCTCCGATGAAAACGCTATTCCGCCCGGTCGTCCGGCAAAACCTGCGGAAGACGTTCGCGCTGGTCCGGCTGGTGAACCTCGACCGTATGGTGAGGCAGGCGCTCAGCCAGGCGCTCAAGAAGGTGTCGTAAAGCAGGAACGCGACAAGTACACGGCCAGTCTCCAGCTCGAAAGCGAGACGCCGGCCGAAGCCCACCGCAAGGAAGAAGCCCGGGCGAAGATCAAGCGCCAGAAGATTCAGCGCGAGACCGCACCGCCACCCGAGGACTTCTTCCTGTCCGGGTCGAATCGGCCGGCAGACCTCGCTGCCGCGCACGGGCAGACCGAGCTTTTCGGGATATCCGCAGAGAATGGCCAGCGCGCTATGGCCAGCGCCGGGATCAACGCCGAGCGCCGCGCCGCCCCGCGTTCCGCCGCAGAACGTCGTCAATTCGAGGCGATCCGCAGCCGCTGGTCGCAGATGAGCGAAGCCGAAAAGCTCGAAACCGTCCAGGACCTGCTCAGCCACAGC
>CALMWM010000457.1 GCA_937873435.1 uncultured Gallionellaceae bacterium | reverse complement strand
GCGGGCAGCAAAACTTTATCCAGGTATTCGTCGCGTTTTTTAGCGAAGTCGTCCGCCAGTTGTTTTTCCTCGGGCGTGAGCTTGGTGGTCAAGAATTTTTGCCAGAGCTCGTCTATCGATTTCTTGTTGGACTCGATGCGGTCGATATGTTCGCTGGTGGGGTGGTCGTGCAGCTGTACCAGTTTTCCTTCCGGGTCGTGCTGGATGGCGCGCAGGATTTCCGAAAAGTTATTGTTCAGCAAGCGGTGGATTTTTGATAAATCCATTGTGGGTACGGTACGGTCTTCATACACCGTCTGCAATCCGCCGACCGCGCCGGACATGCCGCGCAGCCCGATTACGCCGATCACGACCATGAAAACGGATAGAACGACAATCAAGATGTAAAGCCGTGGGCCGACGTTGAGGTTTTTTAGCATGATGTGACTTTCTCCGGTGAGTCGACTAAATGTTTAGTCTTGAAATTTGCTTTACCTTAATAATCTTATTGGGTATTTTTGAGCGGTGCAATATATATGTCATATTTCGGATGTTGGATGCCTGTTTGAGAAAGCCGGCTGTGCCGAATATACTGACGCCCTTCCTAAACAGTGAGAAATCGGGCATATGGACTGGAAAACCGGCGGCGCATACAGCGACATCCTTTACCATCAGGCAGAAGGTATCGCCAAAATCACCATCAATCGCCCCGAGGTGCGCAACGCCTTTCGCCCGCAAACCGTGGTCGAACTGATGCAAGCCTTCCAGTTGGCGCATCTCGACCCGGCAATCGGTGCGGTCATCCTGACCGGCGCGGGCGATCTGGCGTTCTGCTCCGGCGGCGACCAGAGAGTTCGCGGCGACGACGGCGGCTACCATGACGACAATGCGGTGCCGCATCTCAACGTGCTCGATTTGCAGCGTCAAATTCGCAGTCTGCCCAAGCCGGTGGTGGCGATGGTGGCGGGCTACGCGATCGGCGGCGGTCACGTGCTGCACCTGGTGTGCGACCTCACCATCGCCGCCGACAATGCCCGCTTCGGCCAGACCGGGCCGCGCGTCGGCAGCTTTGACGGCGGCTTCGGCGCGGGATTGCTGGCGCGCGCGGTTGGGCTGAAAAAAGCCAAGGAAATCTGGTTCCTGTGCCGTCAGTACGATGCGCGGCAGGCGCTGGAGATGGGGCTGGTGAATGCGGTGGTGCCGCTTGCCGAACTGGAGGCGGAAACGCTGCAATGGTGCCGCGAAATGCTGCGACTCTCGCCCACCGCGTTGCGTGTGCTGAAAGCTGCGTTCAACGCCGAAACCGACGGCCTGGCCGGAATCCAGGAGCTGGCCGGCAATGCCACCGCGCTTTACTACATGACCCCGGAAGGGCAGGAGGGGCGCAATGCCTGGCTGGAAAAACGCCCGCCGGATTTCAGCAAATTTCCTCGGCGTCCGTGAATAAAGCAGTCTCCAACTCAGCCCTGAAATCCTGGTGGCTGGCGTTTCGTCCCAAAACCCTGAGCGTCTCCTTGGCGCCGGTGCTGGTCGGCAGTGCATTGGCCTGGCATGAAAGCCGGACGTTCCTGTGGCTGCCTGCACTGGTCGCGCTGTTGGCGGCGATGCTGATCCAGGTCGGCACCAATCTCCACAACGATGTGAAAGATCACGAGCGCGGCGCCGATACCCCGGAACGGTTGGGGCCATCTCGTGCCACCGCTTCCGGCTGGCTTAGCGCCGGGCAGGTGAAGCGTGCCGTCGCGCTGTGTTTCGGCGCGGCGGTGTTGCTGGGGGTTTACTTGGTATGGCACGGCGGTTGGTTGATTTTGCTGGTCGGTCTGTTTTCCGTGGCGGCCGGTCTGGCTTATACCGGCGGGCCGCGCCCGATTGCCTACAGCGCAACCGGGGAGCTGTTCGTGTGGCTGTTCTTCGGCGTGGTGGCGGTGATGGGCAGCTATTTTCTGCAAACATTCCATTTCGCCTGGGCGGCATTTGTCATCGCCTGCATGGTGGGCTTTTTCGCGGCGGCGGTGATCGTGGTCAATAATACCCGAGACCTCGCCAGCGACCGCAAGGTCGGCAAGAATACCCTGGCGGTGCGTGTCGGCTTGGGCTGGAGCCGGGTGGAGTATACGCTGCTGATGGCGGTGCCGTTTTTGCTGTTGCCGCTGCTCGGGCTGCAACTGAATGCGCCGGTCTGGCTGCCGTTGCTGGCCGTGCCGTGGGCGTTGCTGCTGGTTCGGCGTTTTTGCCGCGAGGCGCCGGGGCCGGGGCATAATCGCTTGTTGGCGCAGACTGCGCAGTTGCAGCTGCTGTTTTCGATTTTGTTGAGTGCGGGGTTGATCTTATGAACAAATACTTGGTTGGAATACTGGTGCTTTTCCTGTGGCCGTTCGCTGCGTTGGCGGAAGATTCCGTCGCGAGAGATTTTCCTTCCAGCGATACGATCTTCGCCGCGACTTTTACCGATCTCGAAGGCAAGCC
>CALMWM010000456.1 GCA_937873435.1 uncultured Gallionellaceae bacterium | reverse complement strand
GGCCATCCCGATCCTCGACTTGGGAATACCCGACCAATTCGTGCTCCTTGTGTACCAACGTAATACTTTCTGGATCGAAGTGAGCGGAAAAATCGTTAACTTGCCACTGATCATCCCAGCCCCATATTTTAGAAACGTAGCCGCGCATTACCAAGCAGTACAATTCGAAGATGGCTGCGCTTTCTGTTCGTTCAGCTTTCCGGTAAGAGTAAGTCACGATGCCGAATCTTGCGCGGCGAATATAGCGGACGGCATGAAGCCTGGCTTCTCGACGGCCTGCGGGTATGAAATGTTATGCCGCATGTGTCCGCCACTGTTCACGCGACAGCCGATACAGGCAGTGTTGCCGAAGGGGACTATCCGCAGGCACGCCGGGGTGCTCGAAGGTGGAGACGGCTTCGCGCATTCCAAGCCGTTCCATAACCGCCCGCGACTTGACATTGTGAACCGCGGCGAAGGATACGATTTCAGGCAAGCCGAGCAGCTCGAAGCCAACGCGAAGAGATCCTCTGGCGGCCTCCGTAGCGAAACCCTTACCCCAGTATCGCAAGGCGAGCCGCCAGCCGACTTCGACGCAAGGTGAGAACGGAAGCTCGGCAGACGGGATGTGCAGACCGACAAACCCGATGAATTCGTTCGTATGCTTCAATTCGACCGCCCAGAAGCCCCAGCCGCGTTCAGCGATAAGAGCCTGGCAACGGTCGGCCATTGCATCGCTTGCAGCACGATCAAGCGGAGCGGGGAAAAACTCCATGACCTTCGGGTCTGCGTTTAGCGCGGCGAAGGGCTCGCGGTCGGCTCCACGCCATTGACGCAAACGCAGGCGGTCCGTGTTGAACTCGATCGGTTCGGCCATTTTTTTGCCGGGCGCGTTCATGATGATGCATACCCCTTCAAGTTGAGGCGGCTGCGCGGCTTTTCGCGCAGGCCGGGGATGAGCGTCAGCACTTTGCGCCAATAGGCGCCAACAGCTTCCTTGCCTTCGAGTTTTCCGGTGCTTTCGCCAGCGCTCTGCATGATGAAGAGCGACGACATTTCAAATGCCTCAGGAGCAGGCGCGCTTTCAAGCACCGCCTGCGCCCTCTTGGCGGCCATCCGCTTTGAATGCTTCATGGAATGTAACGGTTCCCCGCGGAATATTTCCGTCAAAGGACAGCGCGAAGAAAACCTCCTGCGGCACGCCCTCAAGCACCAGTTCCGGCACGTTCCTGAACCCGAATTTCCTGTAGTACTCAGGATGCCCCACAAGGCAGACTCCCTGAGCATTCAGGCGCTTCAGCCGCGACAAACCCTCTTCAATCAGCGCCTTGCCAATACCCTGCCGCTGGTACTCCGGCAACACCGAGACAGGCCCAAGCCCGTACCAGTTCCCGCTACCGTCGGAAATAGCCACGGGCGAGAAGGCGACATGTCCTACCACCCGGCCATCGACTTCCGCGACCAGCGATACCGTCAGGGATTTGGCGTCGCGCAGTGCCGCGACGATGAACTGCTCCGTGTGACCGCTGATTTCCAGGGTCTGGAACGCGGAGACGGTCACATCGCTTATCGCATCGACATCAGCGTCCATCTCGCACCTGATGACGACTTTTGAATTCATGGACAGCTCCTTAGTTCATGTCGACCGGACGACGACGCTGTAGAAAAACCCGAATCCGAACCCCGTGGTTCAATCCGGCCCGATTTTTTTCGACATACCCGGCAGTCGAATTTGCTAAATTTTGATGCGATGGCAATCGCCCCAATCCGCTCATCTTTTCCTCCATCAGCCCTTGGCTGTCGATCTTCGCTTCGGCAATTTTCGACGCATCCCAAACGAAATCAAGCATAAATTACGGATTCCCAGAAAATTCAAACTGTTTTTCCGCCACGGCGCCGCAACGCCTTCTCCCCCTCGATCACCCCGAACACCGCCACCCCGACCAGCACGATCCGCCCCCAGTCCGCCGGCGTTATCGGCGCGGTGGCGAACAGGCGGTTCATCAGCGGCGCATAGGTGAACAGCAGTTGCAGCGCGATGGTCAGCGCCACCCCGCCCCACAGCCAGGTGTTGGCGAAGAATGGCGCGCTGCCCCCGCCGAACGGCGAGTGGGTCATCGAGCGGCAGTTGAACGAAATCGTCTCGCCCCTGCTCAGTCGGCTTAGCACCGCCAACCTGATCCTGACGCCCCAGGAGACCCAGGTGGCCCTGCTCGTGCGCGAAGGCCGGAGCAGCAAGCAAATCGCCGAGATGCTCGGTGTCGCGGTGGTCACGGTGAATTTCCACCGCAAGAACCTGAGAAAGAAACTGGGCATCGGCAACTCTCCGGTGAACCTCCGAACCTATATGCTCTCCCTTAAATCGGGATAGGGGCGGCCAGATTACCTGGCCGACCCCTCCCACACCACCCGGCATGCGGGTCCGCACCGGGCGGTTCGGAAGATTGAGGTCACGCGGGCAAGCCGCGCTCCTGAACGCTCGTCCCCACGGGCCGCCGATGGCTCTTCCTCGCTCCGCTCTACCCTTGGGGCTTCACCCCTGCTCTCAAACGGCAGCTCCAGTTGCCTGGACATCTGAGACCCTTTGCCTGCGAGGCCCGTAGTCGATTCGCTCTCTCCTCCGTTCGGTCCTTCGCCCGGGAACCCCCGAGCTACTACGACCTCTGCTGACTTCTCGCTCTCCGGCTCTTTCGGCCAGATCGCCCTTTCAGGCGTAAGGCGAGATCTCCCCAGGTAAGAACGCTGTCCTTCACCGCACGACCGCCGGATTTA
>CALMWM010000455.1 GCA_937873435.1 uncultured Gallionellaceae bacterium | reverse complement strand
CACGATCAATTCAAGAATCACATCCTGCCGGAGCAGATTCACATCCTCAACGTCTCCTTCCTGGTGCCCGACATGCGCCGCGAATTCGGCGGCTGCGCCGGCAATATCGCTTACAACCTGCAACTGCTCGGCGGCAAGCCGTTGATCATGGCGACGGTGGGCGAGGATTTTCATCCCTATGCCCAGCGCCTGGAAAAACTCGGGCTGGCGCAAGACCATGTCCGCACCGTCGCGCAGAGCTATACCGCGCAAGCCTTCATTACCACAGATCTGGACGACAACCAGATCACCGCGTTCCACCCCGGCGCGATGAATTTTTCCCACCAGAACCATGTCGGCGATGCTGTCAACGTCGGTTTGGGGATCGTCGCCCCGGACGGCCGGGACGGGATGTTGCAACATGCGCGCGGATTCCATGAATCCGGCACACCGTTTATATTCGATCCCGGCCAGGGACTGCCGATGTTCAACGGCGAGGAATTGCTGAATTTCGTTGCGCTTGCCGATTACGTGGCGATGAACGACTACGAGGCGAAACTAATGCAGGAGCGAACCGGTCAAACCATCGAGCAATTGGCCAAACAGGTCAAGGCGTTGGTGGTGACGCAAGGCGCCCTGGGATCGCAGATCTATGCCGGCGGTCAACGCCACGAAATACCCTGCGTTGAAGCGGGAGAGGTGATCGATCCGACCGGCTGTGGCGATGCTTACCGCGCCGGACTGCTCTACGGCATGGCGAACGGCATGGATTGGCTGCAAACCGGGCGGCTGGCTTCTCTGATGGGCGCGATCAAGATCGCCAGCCGGGGCGGTCAAAATCATCAACCCACTCGCGATGAAATCATGGCGCGCTTCAAGCAACACTTCGGAACCAGCCTGGAATAGGAGAAACAACATGAACACCGGGATAAAGTGGCTGAAACTCGGCGCAGTGGCCGGCGCGGCGGTGGTCGTGCTGGGCGGGTGCGCTTCCAGCATGTCGGGCGGTGCCTACCCGCGCGCCCAGGCCCGCCAGACCATGGAAGTCAGGATGGGGGTCGTGGAGAGCGTCCGCCAGGTGCAGCTCGAAGGCACCGACACCGGCACGGGCGGTTTGGCTGGCGCGGTGGTCGGCGGCGTGGCGGGCAGCAATGTCGGTGGCGGCAAGGGCGCAATCATCGCTACCGTGATCGGCGCTGTGGCGGGTGCGATGGCCGGCTCGGCAATCGAAGAGGGCGCAACCAAAAAACTTGGGCTGGAAATCACCGTGAAGCTCGACGACGGGCGCCTGTTGGCAGTCACGCAGGAAGCCGACGAAGCTTTCCGTCCCGGCGAGCGCGTGCGCCTGTTAAGCAACCGCGGCACTACCCGAGTCAGCCACTAGGCGGTTCCGGCATGGCCAGAAAAACCTTGGGCACGCGCCAGAAACTGGTTTTCCGCCTGCCGCCCGGTCGCCCCGGTAATCCCTTCGTCGTGACGGCAGTGCCGCGCCCGCCCGCTTCGCAGCGCAAACCGTCCGCGCCAAAAATTGCCAGGATACCCTTGGCGGATCCGCAGGGTGCCGAAGAGGAAGCGCAATAACCCGTGAAAGTCCCCATCGAGATCGCGCTGGACCTGCACCACGAAGCTGGCTTCGGCACGCTGGCGACGCATTCCACCCATCTGCCCGGTTATCCGTTTGCGACCATCCTTCCCTTCGTTCCCGACGAAAACCATTGCCCGGTATTCCTTATCAGCAAGCTGGCGGAGCATACCAAGAACCTGCTGGCCGATTCCCGCGCGAGTTTCCTGATCGCCCAGCCGAATCGCGAAGACGTGCAAACCGGCGCCAGGGTGACGGTGGCCGGCGAGGTGCAGCATTTCGACGCGGATAGCGCTCTGGTCGCACGCTACCTGCGCTACCATCCCGAGGCCGAGCAGTTGCTGGAATTCGGCGATTTTGCCTTTTACCGGCTGGAACCATTGCGTCTGCGGCTGATTGCCGGCTTCGGCCAAGCTGGCTGGGTCGAAAAAGACGCCTGGCAGGCGCTTCCGGCGGTAACGCTGGCACGGGAAAGCGCCTTGCTGGAAGAATTGGATAGCCAGTTTGCCGGCCGGCTGCGGGTGCTGGGGGTGGATGCTTATGGCGTCGACATCCGGCAGGACGGCAAACGCGAACGTCTGCGCTTTGGCGATGCGCCGCTGGCAGTGACTGCGTTGGGGGATGTCGCGCGGCGCTTGTTGGAGGCAAATTCGAGCAGGGCGGGTTGAGCAAGGAGATTTCCTGGGCTTTCTCCTCAACACAGCAGCACTTTCCTAGCGGCGGGAAACAGACTGCAATCGTGCCTTCGCAGCAACCACGAACTCGAAGAATTTCAGGGTTTCCTCGAAAGTCTGGCTGGCACGTACCGCCGGCCTGCGCTTGGCCAGAATGGCCTGAATCTCCCAGCCGCCGACCGTATCATGATCCAGCAGCCGGGTTCCGCCATCGCTGAAGAACTCTTGCCAGGAGTACACTTCGATCTGCATGTCCCGGTTTTTCGGAACGACCACCAGCAAGTCGCCCATGCGCAGCAGCAGCGCTTGGTCGTTTGCATCCAGCCACGGCGAAGCCAGCGAAATCTCCTGCATGAAGACCGCGTAACGTTGCCACAATTCAAGACTGGCATGGTCCTGCCTGCGGGCAGAGAAAAATGCCCCGATCAGACGTTCTTTGAGCCAGTCGTTGACCATTTCGCGGGCAAGCGAACTGGGGCTGCCGTCATCCTCGCGAACCAGCGCATCCCACGCCGCGCGTTGGCGCCATGGGTTGCCGATTTTCGCCAGCGCGAGATTGAACAGGTCATCGTGCGGTTCATAGTCTTCCTGCCGGGCATAGCGTACCAGCAGCCTGGCGATGGCGCGTTGCGTCACGCCGTCGGGAACCACGATGCCGGCGTTCCCCGTTGCCATCTTCAGCAATTCCGGGAGGAATTCCCGGAAAGTCCGATCCGACCACTGAAGCGTTGCGTCGATCTGCGCCATCACGGCTTCGCTCTTCAGCCACGAATCGGTGGGGATGCGCAGGCTTTCGATGGCGCCTTGCAGTTGATCGAGATTGCCGTGTACCAGGGCTTCGGCGTAGGGGGCGCAAGGATTTGCGTTGAGGAGATGGAGGTGCGGCGCGAGCGCGTTGAACCATGCCGGTTTGCGGGCGGGGTGGCGGCTGAATGCGGCGTAGCGCTCTTTCAGCCAGTTGCGCAGTTCCAACCATCCCGTGAGTGCGGCCTGCGGCGTGGCGGGGTCGTGCAGCGGAAACGACCAATAGGCGTACAGCAGATTGCGAAATGCCTTGAGTCGATTCGTCCGCCCGGTGAGCGTTTCCGCCAGGGCGAAGAGGTTTTCGCGCAATCCCCTGTCGGCGAGTATTCCCATGCCGTCCGCATCCAGCCATCCCGTGCCGAGGCACAGGGTGAAGACGTCTTCGCGGTGCTGCACGACCCCACTTTGTAGGTACTCATGCACGACTTCCAGAATGCCGGCGCGGTCGATGTAACGCGCCTTCCCCTGATGGCGCGAACGTATTAACGCGAGTGCCTCGGTCATTTCCTGCGCGGCGTTCCAGTCCGCGGTGGGAGCAAGTCCGTTGCGGAAGGCCTGCAAGCCGTCGGCTAGCGCGGCGAGGGCAGTGTTGCTCATGGCGAAACCGAAGTCTTGTCGAGAGGGCATTTGGCGTCGTCGTCCCAGGGGATTTCGGCGACTGATAGCGGCTTCTCGCCGTATTCCCTGAAATCGATGCGGAATTCGACGCGGCGGCTTTCCTCGGGTCTTTCCTTCACCGCGTTGAACGAGGCGCCCCCGACCAGGAACTTCCTGCGGACGAACTTGCGGTCGGCTTCGGATAGCGCATTTCCGGCTTTCGAATCGAGCAGGATGCACAACATGCGCTGGGAACGCTGCAGGCTCAGGTTCAGGTTCAGGAGGTAGGAGCCTTCCTGGCTGGCATAGCCGTCGACGACGATGTTCTTGATCCACGGGTCGCATTTGGCGGAGCGGGCAACCTCCAGAACCCCTGTCATGAGTTGTCGAATGCGGTCCTTGCGCTCGTCGGGCAGGTTGTGACCGGCGCGGCTGAATTCGGCAATCGATCCGAATTCTACCGAGCTGTCGCGCACGAAAACGCCACTGTAGTTTTTCTGGGTGGATAGGGTGGCAATGTCGTCCATGCAGGATTTCAGGGTGGCATCGCGCTCGATCTTTTGCTGTTCGAGGCGATGCACGCCCTGGGTGATGACCATCATGGCCGCCGCCATGGCGACCATGAACAGCACCATCAGCGCCGTCATCAGGTCGGAA
>CALMWM010000454.1 GCA_937873435.1 uncultured Gallionellaceae bacterium | reverse complement strand
GGCCTATGCCGCCAAACTCGCACCCACGCTGCCGCGCGACCAAGTGTTGCTGGTCAACCTGTCCGGGCGGGGCGACAAGGATATGGCGACGGTGGCGGAGTTGTCGGGAATCCAGTTTTAGGAATGGGGAATTACGACAAACTGCTGTTCCAGATATTACGCGGCTTGTCGGACAGTAATTTCGATTTTGACGATTTGTGCCGATTGTTGAGTCATCTCGGTTTTGAACAAAGAATCCGTGGCAGTCATCATGTTTTCCGGAAATCGGGTGTGGCGGAACTGATCAACCTGCAAAACGATGGTGCCAAGGCCAAGAGTTACCAGGTCAGGCAGGTGAGGAATATCATCGTTAAGTATCGGCTTGGAGGAGACAAATGATCGAGAAATACGAAATCATCCTGTACTGGAGCGACGAAGATCGTGTTTTTATCGCCGAAGTGCCGGAACTGCCGGGTTGCATGGCGCATGGAGACAGCCAAGAGACGGCGTTATCCAGCATCAAACAGGCAATTACATTATGGATTGATACCGCACGAGAATTCGGCGACGCCATTCCACAACCCAAGGGACATCGTTTGATGTTTGCATGAATAATATGAGCCGAATTGAAATCACTTTTCAGCAATTGAAACAGCAGGGTAAAAAAGCTCTGATCCCCTTCATTACCGCCGGTGACCCGGCACCGCGTCATACCGTCAAGCTGATGCGCAAGCTGGTCGAGGCGGGTGCGGACATCATCGAGTTGGGCGTGCCGTTTTCCGACCCGATGGCAGACGGGCCGACCATCCAGCGTGCTTCCGAGCGGGCGTTGCAGCACGGCGTGGGTTTGCGCGATGTGCTGGCGATGGTGGCCGAGTTCCGTAAACGCAACAAGACTACGCCGGTAGTGCTGATGGGCTACGCCAATCCGATCGAGGCGATGGGCCAAGAAACCTTTGCAGCCGCGGCTGAGACCGCCGGGGTGGACGGGGTGTTGACGGTGGATTACCCGCCCGAGGAAAGCGTGGAGTGGGCGGCCTGCCTGGAGCGGCACGCTATCGATCCGATTTTCCTGTTGTCGCCGACCACGCCGCAAGCGCGCGTCGAACAGGTGGCCAAGCTGGCGCGCGGTTTCATTTACTACGTTTCGCTGAAGGGCGTGACCGGCGCGGCCAGCCTCGATCTGGGCGAAGTCGCCGCGAAAATTCCGCAAATTCAAGCAGCCGCCAACTTGCCGGTGGGTGTCGGTTTCGGCATTCGCGATAACGAAACGGCGCGCCGGATGGCGCAAATCGCCGATGCGGTGGTGATCGGCAGCCGCATCGTGCAGGAAGTCGAAAGTTCCACCGTGAAGACGTTGCCGGCCAACATTTATAATTTGGTCTATGGCTTCCGCCAGGCGATCGATGGCGCGTAGCCATTAATATCAAGCGAGGATAAACCATGAGCTGGTTCCAGAAACTGCTGCCCCCCAAGATTCAACGCAAGACCGAAGGCGCCAAGAAAACCATGCCGGAGGGCTTGTGGAGCAAGTGTCCGTCGTGCGAGGCGGTGCTCTACCGTTCCGACTTGGGCAAAAACATGGAGGTGTGCCCCAAGTGCGGCCATCATAACCGCCTGAATGCACGGGCGCGCCTCGACATCTTGCTCGACCCAGAGGGGCGCGTCGAGATCGGCGCCGAAGTCGCGCCGATAGACAGCCTGAAATTCAAGGACAGCAAGCGTTACCCGGATCGCTTGAGCGAAGCGCAGCGCGAAACCGGCGAAACCGATGCGCTGGTGGTGATGCAGGGCAGCATCCAGACCCTGCCGCTGGTGGTTGCCGCGTTCGAATTCAAATTCATGGGCGGCTCGATGGGGTCGGTGGTCGGCGAACGTTTCGTGCGTGGGGTGCAAGCTGCGCTCGAATTGCATGTGCCGTTCGTGTGTATTTCCGCCAGCGGCGGCGCGCGGATGCAGGAGGGTTTGACCTCGTTGATGCAAATGGCGAAAACCAGTGCAGTGTTGACCAAGCTCGCGGAAGCGCGCCTGCCCTTTATCTCGGTATTGACCGACCCGACCATGGGCGGTGTGTCCGCCAGTTTCGCCATGCTGGGCGACGTGATCATCGCCGAACCCAATGCGCTGATCGGCTTCGCCGGGCCGCGAGTGATCGAGCAGACCGTGCGTGAGACCTTGCCGGAAGGATTCCAGCGCGCCGAGTTCCTGCTCGAACACGGCGCCATCGACATGATCGTGGATCGCCGCCAGATGCGCGACCGACTTGCCAACCTGCTGGGCATGATGATGCGCTTGCCGCCTGTAGCGGCGTGATGCTACGTAGGTTGGGCACCCTGTGCCCAACAAGATGGCAATCTCATGACCTTACCTAACGTCGGGCACGGTGTGCTCGACCTACCCGACTGGTTGCGTTACCTCGAAAGCCTGCACCCGAAAACCGTCGATCTCGGCCTTGAACGCGTTCTGGCAGTCAAGGAACGGATGGCGTTGGCGCCTTCCTTTCGTATCATTACCGTCGGCGGCACCAACGGCAAAGGTTCCACTTGCGCCATGCTGGAAAGCGTCTTGCGCGCAGGGGGCTACCATGTCGGTTTGTATACCTCGCCCCACCTGCTGCGCTTCAATGAACGAGTACGCCTGAACGGCGCGGAAGCCGACGATGAGGCGCTGTGCGCGGCGTTTTCAGCTGTCGAGGCGGGGCGCGGTAATATTTCCCTGACTTATTTCGAGTTCGCTACGCTGGCGGCAATCTGGCTGTTTGCCCGTGAAAAGCTGGATGTCGTCGTCCTCGAAGTCGGTCTGGGCGGACGCCTGGATGCGGTTAATGCGTTCGATGCCGATTGTGCCGTAGTGACCAGTGTGGCTATCGATCACACCGATTATCTGGGCGATACGCGCGAGGCGATCGGGTTCGAGAAAGCCGGGATTTTTCGTGCGGGTGGGCCGGCAATTTATGCGGAAAACAACCCGCCGCAGAGCGTGGTGCATCATGCGCTGGAGGTCGGTGCGCACTTGCTGCAAATCGGCAAGGATTTCGGCTACCGTGCGGAAAGCGGGCAATGGGCTTTCCAGGGGGCGAACATACGCTTCGATGGTTTGCCGTTTCCGGCGTTGCGCGGCGCATACCAGCTGGGCAACGCCTCCGCTGCACTGGCAGCACTGGAACAATTGAAAGAATTGTTGCCGTTGACGCGCAACGACATCCGCCGTGGTTTGTTAGAGGTGGTGCTGCCGGGGCGTTTCCAGGTATTGCCGGGGCGCCCTCAAATCATCCTCGATGTGGCGCACAACCCCCATGCCGCGCTGACGTTGGCGGAAAATTTGAAAAACCTGCCGCCCGGCGGCAAAACCATCGCGGTGTTCGCGATGCTGCGCGACAAGGACATTGCCGGCGTGGTGCGCAATCTGCGCGATGCGGTTGATGTCTGGCTGCTTGCCGGAATCGACCAGCCGCGCGGCGCCAGTGCCGACGAGCTGCTGGAGGTGTTGCGGGTGGAAGGTGTTGCAGAGCGGGCGCGGGCATTTGACGATGTGGCCGCGGCCTACCTTCACGCCTGTAACATGGCAGGCGATGATGATAGAATAGCCGCCTTTGGTTCCTTTTACACCGTAGCGGATGTGCTGAGTTGTCGTTCGGCGCGTTTGGCTGCGCTACCCTAACCCCTAAGGTTTTTCATGGCAAACCCATCCATGACCGATGAGGAATTTCAGCTCAGACGGCGCGCCAGACACAGGCTGATCGGGGCCGTGACGCTGGTGACCGGGCTGGTGGTTTTTCTGCCGATGGTGCTGGATAGCGAACCCAGGCCGGTGGCGGATGATATCGCCATCAGCATTCCCTCGCAGGATGCCAAGCCGCTCAAATCCACTGCCAGTTCGGCGCCGAAGATTGCGGCGGCAGTGCAGTCGCCACCATCTGCTGTTCCGCCAACCGCTGGCGAGCCAACGCAAGCGAAGGTAGATAAGCCCGTTGTTCAGTCGTTGACCGTGCTGCCCGGCGGGCAAGCGCCCAAGCCGGTACTTCCTTCTCAAGTCGAGTTGGTAAAGGTGGAACCAGCCAACCCTGCGCCGGTCGAGCAGACCAAGCCTTCACCCAAGGAAATCAAGCAAATCGCGCCGGTTGCAAGCACGCCTCCCGCAGAAAAAGCCAAAGTGCCTGCTAAACCTCCAGAGCACGCTACGCCGCCGCAGACCGGATTCGTGGTGCGGCTGGGCGCCTTTTCCATGCCGGAAAATGCCAAGCAGTTGAAGGCCAGGCTGACCTCGATGGGAGTGCGAAATTATTCGGATGTGTTGAAAACCGCATCCGGTGACA
>CALMWM010000453.1 GCA_937873435.1 uncultured Gallionellaceae bacterium | reverse complement strand
GCTTGATTCCGCCGTTACCCAGAGCCTTGAAGCGCTTTTTGGCGCCGCTCTTGGTTTTCATCTTGGGCATGTTTGCTCCTTCGACTTGCTGTTTATAAACATAACGCTCAGTGGCCGGTTTTACGGCACTTTGTTACTGATCGCTACTTCTTTTTCGGCGACAACACCATGATCATCTGACGCCCTTCCATCTTGGGAAACTGCTCGACCGCACCGAACTCAAGCAAATCGGCCTCGACTCGTTTGAGGAGTCGCAAACCGATTTCCTGATGGGTCATTTCCCGACCACGGAAACGCAAGGTAATCTTGCACTTGTCGCCTTCTTCGAGGAAACGTATCAGGTTGCGTAATTTAACCTGATAGTCTCCCTCGTCCGTTCCCGGACGAAACTTTACTTCCTTGACCTGGATTTGCTTCTGCTTAAGCTTGGCCTCGTGCTGCCTCTTGCTCTCATGGTATTTAAATTTGCCGTAATCCATCAAACGACAAACCGGAGGCTGTGCTGTCGGTGCAATTTCCACCAAGTCTACATCGGCATCTTCTGACATCTGAAGAGCAGTTGCTAAACTTACGATACCGAGCGGCTCTCCTTCAACACCAACCAAGCGGATTTCTTGCGCAGTAATTTCGCCGTTTACCCGCGATTCTTTTGCCTGAGCGATAGCTAAATCTCCAAATCAGAAAAAAAAAACAAAAAACTAAACTGTGCCGCTCAACTGCGACATTTCCGAGTTTAGCCGTTCCATCAGGGCATCCAACGACATCTGTCCGAGGTCTTCGCCCTTGCGATTGCGTACTGCAACCTGCCGCGTTGCCACTTCCTTATCGCCGATAACCAGCAAGTAGGGCAAACGCTGCAAACTATGTTCCCGAATTTTATAGGTTATCTTCTCGTTTCTCAAGTCCGATTCAGCACGGAAGTCGTTTTCCTTCAGGGTTTCGACGACTTCGCGTACATACTCAGCCTGATTTTCCGAAATATTCAGCACCATCATCTGCAACGGCGACAGCCACAGCGGAAATGCACCAGCATAGTGCTCAATCAGAATGCCGAGAAAACGCTCCATAGAACCGACGATAGCACGGTGCAACATGACCGGCGGGTGGCGCGCATTGTCTTCCGTGACGTACTCTGCACCAAGACGCACCGGCAGATTGAAATCGAGTTGTATCGTGCCGCACTGCCACAAGCGGCCCAAGCTGTCTTTCAGGGTAAATTCGATCTTGGGGCCGTAGAATGCGCCCTCGCCTGGCTGCAAGTCATATGCCAGACCATTCTGTGTCAACGCAGCGGCAAGGCCGGCTTCTGCTCGATCCCAGGTTTCGTCCGAACCTACGCGTTTTTCGGGACGAGTAGAGAGTTTGACCAACACATCCTTGAAACCGAAGTCGCTGTAAACCTGGTACAGCATGACGATGAATGCCGAAACCTCGGACTGCACCTGCTCCTCTGTGCAAAAGATATGCGCATCATCCTGAGTAAAGCCGCGCACACGCATCAAGCCATGCAACGCGCCGGACGGCTCATTGCGGTGACAGGAGCCAAACTCCGCCAAACGTAATGGCAAATCACGATAGCTATGCAAACCGTGATTAAAAATCTGGATATGCCCCGGACAATTCATCGGCTTGACTGCGTAGTCGCGGTTTTCCGAAGACGTCGTAAACATGTTTTCGCGGTAATTCTGCCAGTGGCCGGATTTTTCCCACAGCGCACGGTCCATGACCAGTGGTGTACGCACCTCCTGATAGCCGTACTCGATAAATTTGGCGCGCATGTACTGTTCGACCTGCTGCCAGATCACCCAGCCCTTGGGATGCCAAAACACCATACCAGGGGCTTCATCCTGCATATGGAAAAGGTCAAGATGTTTGCCCAGCTTCCGATGATCGCGCTTTTCCGCTTCTTCCAGGCGATGCAGATAGGCTTCCTGGTCTTCTTTCTTCGCCCAGGCGGTGCCATAAATGCGCTGAAGCATTTCATTTTTGGAATCGCCGCGCCAATAGGCGCCGGCCACCTTCATCAACTTGAATACTTTTAGCTTGCCGGTGGATGGCGCATGTGGCCCGCGACACAAATCCGTGAATTCGCCTTGCGTGTACAGCGACACTTCCTGATCACCCGGTATCGCCTCGACTATCTGCGCCTTGTATTGCTCACCCAACCCCATGAAATAGGCGATGGCATCGTGGCGCGGCAACACCTTGCGGGTAATCGGCAAATCAAGTTTGACGATTTCAGCCATTTTTTTCTCAATGGCCGTGAGATCCTCAGGTGTAAAGGGACGCTTGCAGGAAAAATCGTAATAGAAACCGTCCTCGATCACTGGACCGATAGTTACCTGCGACTCGGGAAACAGTTGTTTGACCGCCTGCGCCAGAAGATGGGCAGTGGAATGGCGAATAACTTCCAAGCCATCGACATCCTTGTCGGTTACGATAGCCAGATTGCAGTCACCCGCAATCTCAAAGGAGGTATCAACCAGGCGC
>CALMWM010000452.1 GCA_937873435.1 uncultured Gallionellaceae bacterium | reverse complement strand
ATGATTTTCACCGAACCCAACGCCAGATCCCGCGCCACTAGCGCCACTTCAGCCCGTAACGACGGCTCTGCGGGAGTTGAAATGTCCAGACGCCGGCAATCAGCGCACAGTTTGGCAAATTGGGAAGGCCAACATTGCGCTTGGCCGTCACGCACCGCCAGCGTGCGAAAAACCCCATCACCATAGGCCAGCCCCCGGTCATAGGCAGAAATGCTGGCTTGAAGCTCACCGTTCACCAGAATCATGTTCCAGCGCCTTTAGCAAACCCTTCGCCTTGGCGCGTGTCTCGTTCAGCTCGCGCAAGGGGTCGGAATCCGCCACGATGCCCGCACCCGCCTTGAACGATAAGCGGTTGCCGTTCAGCATGAAAGTGCGAATCAGGATATTCAGATCCATGCTGCCGTCGCGGTTGAGGTAGCCCATGCTGCCGGTATAGGCACAACGCGGCGACGCTTCCAGTTCGCGGATGATCTGCATGGTGCGCACCTTTGGGCAGCCGGTGATGGTGCCGCCCGGAAACAGCGCGCGCAGCACCCCGGCGGGCGTGACGCCGGAGCGCAGCCTTCCCCTGACGTTGGATTCGATGTGATGGACATGGGTATAGCTACGCACCGCCATCAATTCGTCAACGATGACGCTGCCGGGCTGGCAGATACGCCCAAGATCATTGCGTTCGAGATCGATCAGCATGATGTGTTCGGCGCGCTCCTTCTGGCTCGCCATCAAGTCCTGGCGCAGCTTTTCATCCTCGCCCGGATCAAGAGATCGCGGATGCGTTCCGGCAATTGGACGGGTTTCGACCAAGCCGTCTTGCACCCTGACCAATCTCTCGGGGGAAGAACTGACGATCCGGTACTGGCCGAAATTGGCGATCCCGGCGAAAGGCGCCGGGTTGCTGCGCCGCAAGCGGGCATACAACTGTGCCGCGCTGCCATCGGTCAATTGTCCCTGCCAGCGACGCGCCAGATTGACCTGGAATACGTCGCCCTCACGGATATAGTCCTTGATGCGGGAAACCCCGTCGAGAAACAGCTCAGGGAGTTCCTCCGTCAGATTGTCGACCTGCACCGGTTCATCCGCTATGGGCGAAACATTCTCCAAATCGGCACGCATAGCAACCAGGCATTCGGCATGATCCTGCTCGGCAAACAAGCAAGTTTGCTGTCGCGCCTTATTAACCATCACTGCCGCCGGAATACGCACCAACTTGACCGCAGGAAAACCGTCGGCCAGGATTCGCGGCGTAACGCTGGGTTCCAGTTCATGGAGCAACTCATAGCCGAGATAGATAAACCAGCCGCCGGTGAAAGGAATATCCTTGGTTTCCGGACAAGTTCCGCCTGATTTCTGCCATTCACTGTCGAGCAGTGAAAAGAATGGCGCCGCGTAATGCGAACTGGGTGCTTGCGGAAAGGCAAAAAGAATATCCCACCCGTTATCACCCAGCGTTTGCAGCAGAAAGGGATAACGCCGAGGATTGGCTATGTGAAGCCCGAGTAAGTCAGGCGTGCCGAAAAGGGTGACGACAGGCACGGTCAAACACCGTTCATGCCGTCACCGGCTCAAACTTTGCGGAAAACCAGCGTGCCGTTGGTACCGCCGAAGCCGAACGAATTGGAAAGCGCCACATCGATTTTCATGTCGCGCGCGGTATTGGCGACATAATCGAGG
>CALMWM010000451.1 GCA_937873435.1 uncultured Gallionellaceae bacterium | reverse complement strand
ACACTATTTTTCTGGCTCCCTGACGGAGCATAACCGGGCTGTTTCTCGCTATCAATTGAATCGACCATGACAGGCAAATTCATCACCTTTGAAGGGATAGACGGTGCCGGCAAAAGCACCCATCTAGACTGGCTTACCAGGCATCTGCGCGGACGAGGGCACAGCGTGGTCGTCACGCGGGAACCGGGAGGCACGCCGCTGGGAGAAAAACTGCGCGAAATCCTGTTGAGCCAGCCCATGCATCTGGAAACCGAAGCCTTGCTGATGTTCGCTGCGCGCCGCGAACATCTGGAGAAGGTGATCCGCCCAGCCTTGAGCGCGGGGAAGTGGGTGATTTCCGACCGTTTCAGCGATGCCAGTTTTGCCTATCAGGGCGGGGGCAGGGGGCTGGACGAGAACAAGCTGCTGGCTTTGGAGCAATGGGTGCAGGATGGATTGCAACCCGACTTGACCTTGTTGTTCGATGTGCCAGTCGAGGTCAGTCGCCAACGTTTGTCGAATAATGCGACACTGGATCGCTTCGAACAGGAACAGCAGGAATTTTTCCAGCGGGTACGGGAAAACTATTTGCACCGCGCCCAGCAGTTTTCCACACGTTTTCGGATCATTGACGCCACCCGCAGCCTGCCTGAAATCCAAAAAGAACTTGAGGAAATATTCTCAGTACATTGAATAATATGATTTATACCTGGCATGAGAAACTATGGCAAGAGCTGTTGGCACGCAAAAATAGCTTGCCTCATGCCTTGCTGCTGCATGGACAGGTGGGAACCGGCAAACGCGACTTTGCCGAAACCTTGGCCCGTGCATTGCTGTGCGAATCGCCGGGCAGCGATGGTTTGCCTTGCGGCCATTGTGTGGCGTGTGCCTGGCTGGCTGCCGGGAGTCATCCCGATTTTCGCATATTGCAACCGGATAGCGAGGCGGCGTCCGAAACCATTGCCAATGAAGTGGCGAAAGATGACAAGGAAAAAAAACAAAGCCATCTGATTACGGTCGCCCAAGTGCGGGAATTGATAGAATCCATCAGCTTGTCAGCCAGTCGGGGAGGGAGGCGGGTGGTACTGCTGTATCCTGCGGAAGCGATGAATGTCCAGGCGGCCAACGCGCTGCTCAAGACGCTTGAAGAACCGCCACCCAACTGTTTGTTTCTGCTGATTTCCCATCAAGTGCAACGCTTGCTGCCGACCGTGCGCAGCCGTTGCCTGAAACTCGCCATGCCGGTACCGTCACATCAGCACGCGCTGGAATGGTTGGCTGGGCAGGGGGTTGCCGAACCTCATATCTGTCTTGCTCAAGCCGGCTATGCGCCATTGCGGGCACTGGCCTTGAACGATAGCGATTACCGCGAAAAACGACTGGCTTTTCTGTCGCGTCTTGAAGAAGCCAAAAATGCCGATCCTTTTGCTATCGCCGAGGTGAGCGAAAAAACCGAACTGGCTTGGGTGCTGAATTGGTTGCAAACCTGGATTTACGATCTGGTTTGCGCACAGGCCACGGGGAAGGTCCGCTACCATCTGGATTTCTCTGCTAAACTCATGGCGTTGGCGGAGAATGTTGATGTGTTGCAACTTCTCGGATTTCAGCGCGATTTGCTCGGCGCCCAAAGATCCCTGCACCACCCGCTCAATGTGCGTTTGTTGCTGGAGCAGTTGTTATTGTCCTATTGGCAAATCATGAACCGTAAACAGGAAGGTGCGCGTGTCAGAGAATAACGTTCCGCAACCTATTTCGCGTCCGGGCGTCCTGTCGCTGACCATCAAGGAGCGTTCAGCCCTCTACGCGGCCTACATGCCCTACCTGAAAGGCGGCGGTATTTTTATCCCAACCCCGAAACCTTACCGCATCGGCGATGAAGTGCTGATGCTGCTGACCTTGCTCGACGAGCCCAACAAACTGCACGTAGACGGTCATGTGGCCTGGATTACCCCGGCCGGTTCGCAGAACAATAAAACCCAGGGAATCGGTGTTCAGTTCAGTGAGAACGAAAACGGCATCGTGGTGCGCAACAAGATCGAAGGCCTGCTGGGCGGCACCCTGAAATCCACCCGTCCGACCCACACGATGTAATCGAGATACCCCATGCTGGTTGATTCACACTGTCACCTCGACTTTCCCGAGCTTGCCGCAAAGCTCGATGAAATTCTCGCAAACATGCAGCAATCTGGGGTGGGTCATGCGCTGTGTATCAGCGTGAACATGGAGAATTTTCCTCAAGTGCTCGCTTTGGCTGAGGCGCATCCCAATCTTTATGCATCAGTGGGCGTTCATCCCGATTATGAGGACGTCCACGAACCGACCGTCGATGATCTTGCGGCCTTGGCCTCACATCCCAAAGTACTCGCGATCGGCGAAACCGGGCTGGATTACTATCGTCTCAAGGGGGATCTGGAGTGGCAGCGGGAACGCTTTCGCATTCATATCCGCGCTGCCCGTAAAGCTGGCAAGCCGCTGGTCATCCACACCCGTGAGGCAGCAGCAGATACCTTGCGTCTCATGGCTGAAGAAAATGCCGCTGCGGTTGGCGGAATCATGCATTGCTTCACGGAAAATCTTGAGGTGGCAGAGCAAGCGCTGGCAATGAATTTCCACTTGTCTTTTTCCGGGATCGTCACCTTCAAGAATGCCGCGCAAGTTAAGGAGGTTGCGCGTGCTACCCCGCTGGAGCGCATCCTGATTGAAACGGATTCACCCTATCTGGCGCCTTCACCCCATCGAGGCAAAATCAACCAACCGGCTTACGTCAAGTATGTTGCGGAAGAAATCGCAAAGCTAAAAAACATTCCAATTGAAACAGTTGAAAGGGAAACCACTCGCAATTTCTTTGCATTGATGAAATTGCCCTTAAATTAGGGACGCTAGTGTAGTGCTTGCGAAATGTTTGAACTACGAGACACGATGTTTGTCCTAT
>CALMWM010000450.1 GCA_937873435.1 uncultured Gallionellaceae bacterium | reverse complement strand
CCAGTCCGAGCAGGACGTTCTAACCGAGGGAAATATCGACAAGCTACTTGATATTTCCCGCCGGAAATCCGAACAAGTGGTACATCTCTCCAAGTTAAGTGCCAGCCTTTTTTCCAGCCAGAGTAACACAGAGGTACCCCCAGAGGATATTGCCATGACTCTCCGAGAGGCAGATCCCGCAGGCAATTATGGACTAGCGCAAAGCTGGGAAAAATTGAGCGAACTGGCAAAACAGGCTAAACACCTGAACCAACTGAACGGTGCCATGATCGAAACGCAACTGAAATACAATCAACAGGCGCTCGCCATTCTCCAGGAAGCTGCAAAGCAAAATTCGCTTTACGGGCCAGACGGGCATTCGCGCGGACTTGGTACCGGACGCCAACTCGGAAAAAGTTAGCCGGTTTATTGTGCCGCCGGTACCGGCGGCGCAACCTCGTTTCCAATCGGAATATCAGCAATTATCTTATCCTGGCCGGGCGAGAGGATCATTACCGTCACTCGCCGGTTACGCGCTCGCCCTTCCGGCGTTTCGTTGGAAGCCACCGGCTTGTTCTCCCCATAGCCCAATACCACCACCCGGTCAGGCATGATGCCATTCTCGACGAACAACCGGGCAACCCCGCTGGCACGAGCCGAGGAAAGTTCCCAATTGGACGGATACATCGGACTATTGATCGGCGCATTGTCAGAATAGCCTTCGACCTGAATATGATTATCCACTTCGGTCAAAACCTCTGCGACGGCTTTCAGCACCTTGAGCGACTCGCCTTCCAATACAGCCTGTCCCGACCCGAACAGCACGCTCGCATTGATCTCGATGGCGATCCCGCGCGCGCTTTGCGTTACCTTGACTTGACCAGACTTCACCAAGCGCTCCATCACCTTCATGATGTCCTTGGCGATCCCTTTCATTTTTTCGGTTTCTTTCCTATATTGGGCTGATTGTGCATCACTTCTCTTTTCCGGCATGATCGACTGATGCTTCGGCAATGTTGACTGCGCTTTACTGTCTTGCGGCGCCAGTTTCTGAACTTGTATCGGCGTAGACTTGCTATCGAACGCGTGAAGCAGGGCATCACTTAGCACCCGATACTTGCCTTCATTTACTTGGGAAATAGCGTACATCACGACGAAGAAGGCGAACAGTAAAGTAATGAAGTCCGCATAGGAAACCAACCAGCGCTCGAGATTCTCGTGTTCCTCTGGTTTGCGTTTTCTCGCCATAACCTAGACGATATAGCCCTGTAGTTTTGACTCGATAATGCGCGGATTCTCACCGTTGGCGATTGAAACCAACCCCTCAATCAGCATCTCGCGCATCACCACCTGCTGTTCGACTATCGAACGGATTTTGTTCGACATCGGCAAAAAAAACAGGTTGGCAGAACCGACACCGTAAATTGTGGCGACAAAAGCAACGGCGATTCCTGCCCCCAGCTTGGAGGGGTCGGTAAGATTTTCCATGACATGAATCAAGCCCATTACAGCGCCGAGAATACCTATGGTCGGGGCGTATCCACCGGCACCCTGCCAAACTTTGGCAGCATCAAGATAATGATTTTCATAGGTGGAAATCTCAACGTCCATCGCTTCACGAATTTTCTCTGGCTCTGCACCATCAACGACCATTTGCAGGCCTTTACGGGTAAAGGCATCGGTCAACGGCTCTAATTGCGGCTCCAAGGCAAGCAACCCCCCCTTGCGAGCAATTGAACTCCAACTGATAACCAGTTCAATTAAGCCATACTGGTCGAGACTAGGTGGGAAAAAAATCCATTTTGTTAACCGCAGCCCCCGCAGGAACACCGGAATGGAGCTTTGCAGCATAGTTGCACCGAATGTACCGCCGAACACGATCAGAAAAGCGGTTCCCTGCATCAAGGACCCGATATGACCGCCCTCCAATACCTGACCTCCGAGAATCGCGGACAAGGCCAGTGCAATACCGATAATGCTGACGTAATCCATATTCAGTTAGCCAGACCAGAGGAACAATAAAATTTGACATTGACATAAAAAGAACAATTCATCAAGGTTTCTTTCCAACCCAAGCTTTCATAAATCCCCGCAATCTGGCAATTGCCTGGCTGTGAAGTTGGCATACTCGCTATTCGCTAACACCCAACACGACACCAATTTCCTTCAGATTCAACTCTTCATCGT